>JAOTYN010000033.1 GCA_029861825.1 Cyclobacteriaceae bacterium | reverse complement strand
ATCCAATCTTATGCTGCCTCAATTACTTTTGCCGATGCCATGTTGGGACGGCTCTTAGAGGCTTTCGAAAACTCTGCATACGCCCAAAATACCATTGTGATGTTATGGTCGGACCATGGGATGCACATGGGTGAAAAAGAGAATATTGAAAAGTTTACCTTATGGGAAAAATCCACCCGTGTTCCTTTGGTTATATCCGTACCTGAATTGACCCAGCCAGGCAGCCGCTGTGTACAACCGGTGAGTCTGATGGATCTGTATCCGACCCTGGTGGAGCTTACTGGATTCAGCCCGCCAGATCATCTTGATGGGCGTAGTTTGGTACCACAAATTAAGGACCCTACCACAAAAACTGATCCGGTGGTAAGCAGTTACATGTTTACCTGGACCGAAAAACCGGTGGTAGGACATGCCGTGAGAAGCCTTGATCATCGGTATATCTTTTACCCTGAGCTAAACCTTGAGGAACTTTACGACCATCGTACTGATCCGGAAGAGTGGAACAACATTGCCTACAAAGCGGAACATCGTTCCGTTATTGAAACGCATCGCAACGTGTTGCTGGAAATGTTGCCCGACCTGCAATGGAGCACCGCCCAACCAAACGGCTACACTATTGATGAATTGGGAAATATCAAAAAAGACGGTTTTAAACCCCTGGTGGAAGTTACCTACAGCACGCATCGGGGAGACTGATAAAAAGTCCGGGCGATCCTTAACAGAATCTGCCTGGGGATTTATCATGGCTATTCACTCTGTGGACGGTTTGAAAGAAATTCATCCGTAAAGTGCTTCTTACTTTTGGGTTGGGAGAATTTGGAATGATTGTACTGTTCGGATTGTCCCTTGGGGATTGATAAACTTTGCCATTGATCTCCCTTTATTATTTTACCCAACAAAATGATCTGCCCAACATGGTAGCTATAGTGGGCTAACTGGCGATTGATAGCTTCCAGTATACTGTGGCCCTGGTTTCGGATATAGACGATGGTATCAAAGTTATCTTCATTGACGGTATCCAGAGCCTGGAACAAACAGTCCCAGCCCTGCTCCCAGCGGGCCAATAGTTGCGCTTTGTTTTTGATCACCGACTCAAACTCCATGTCCCGGTTTCTCCATTCCTTTTCACCGTCGGCAGTCAGAAAATCGGTCCACCGCGATAGCATATTACCCACCATATGATTCGCGATAATGGCAATGGAGTTGCTCTCTTCACCGGGTTGCCACAATATCTCTTCCTCACTAAGTTGAACAAAGGTGCGATCCCCTAGCAGCTTGTAATATTGGAATTGCTTTAGGGTAGATTCTAGAAATTCTGCAATCATGGCCATAAATATTTGTAAAACACCAGTACTCCCACAATCAGAGCGGCCATGGCGCTAACCAGTACCGCAGCCGCCGACAGATCCTTGGCCTTCTTGATCAATGGATGTGGATCTTTACTTACCACGTCACCAAGGCGCTCTACCGCAGTATTGATCAGTTCAAACGAAAAAACCAGACCGATGGCAAGACAAACCATTAACCAATCATAACTGGCAAGGCCTACATAGAAACCTGTAAAAATCACTATAACCGTAGCCAATAAGTGAATACGGGCGTGGTGTTCTTCTTTTATAAGGATCCACAAGCCATTAAAGGCGTGTGAGAAGCTGCGAATTCTTTGATTTAGATAGGATTTCATGATTACCACAAATGGTGTACCGCCTCTTTTATTTGGTATTCATATACTCGGTTCATCGCATCAATTTGCGAAGGTGCCAGGGCCGGCAAATTATAAACTGATAAATTAGACGCTACCTGCTCCACACGAGAGGCGCCGGGAATGATGCAGCTCACTTCAGGAAATTGCAGGATCCATTGTAGGGCCCTTGGGGCCAAATTGTCCTCACCGGGAAAGATGTTCTTTAATTCATCAACTGCATTCAAACCCTGCTGGTATTCCACTCCGGAAAAAGTTTCTCCTTTGTCGAATGCCTGACCCTCTCTATTGAAATTTCGATGGTCCCCACTTTCAAAAACCGTCTGGGAATGATATAAACCACTTAAAAGACCGCTGGCCAAAGGAACTCTTACAATAATGCCCACATTCTTTTCTTGGGCTTCCTTGAAAAACCGATCTGAGGGTTTCTGACGAAACAGATTAAAAATGATCTGAACGGTGGTTACATTGGGGTATTCAATGGCCTTGAGCGCTTCCTCTACGGTTTCCACACTGACGCCCAGGTTTAGTATCTTTCCCTGTTCTTTTAGACGATCGAAAAAGCCAAACAACTCCGGCCTATGGTAAACTTCGGTGGGGGGACAATGTAGCTGAATCAAATCCAACGTTTCCAAATTCATGCGGGTAAGGCTGTCTTCGATGTATTTCTGTAAAATTTGCGGTTGATATCCTTCACTTACATGGGGACTGATCTGGCGGCCACATTTGGTAGCTACATAAACGCGCTCACTTCTGGATCTGACTGCCTTGCCCACCGACTCTTCACTTAACCCTTGCTCGTAAACATCTGCGGTATCGATGAAATTAACCCCTGAATCCATGGCCTTGTCCAGAACAGACCGGGCATTCTCAAAATCAAATCCGCTGCCCCACTTACCCCCTACTTGCCAGGTCCCTAAAGAAATTTCCGAAACCTCAAACCCTGTTTTACCTAATTGACGATATTCCATCTACTTTATGCTATAGGTTTTAGTAGCCACTCTTTTATATCCGTTGATGGTGATACTTTTTGCATTCACCTCTACCATCGAAAAACTGTTATTGTCCAATCCGTCGAACTCCACCATGGCATGTTGGGTGTAATAATGGATCCCATTGATAAACTGGTGGTGTTCATCATGAACATGACCCTGAAAAACGGCCAGTACCTGTGCTGAATCTTCCAGGATTTGGCGTACCTGCTCACTTTGGTGAACATGAAACCGGTACTGTTCCCTTTGGTAGGCAAACAGGGGATGGTGGATAAACACCACGGTGGGCCCGGAAGCAGCCAGCAGATCGTCCTTTAACCATTGAAGTTGAACATCCGGTATATTAGGATCCTGCCAATCTGCTCCTTCCTTATAAAACTGATCACGACCATCCGCATGATAATTGGCATCGAGTACTACAAAATGGAAACCGTTATTATTATACGAATAATAGCTTTGATAGCCGGATATTTGGGAGTTCACGACGTTTTCCAGGAATTGTTCTTTAGTGATACTGTCCACATCGTGGTTGCCCACGCAATGATAACGCGGCCCCTGAAAGCCGGCGTAGATGTCTTCCAGATGCTTCAAATATTGCAAGGTGTCCTGAGGTCTCTTACGGGAATCCTCATCCTTGAAATCCCCCAAATGGACCACAAAATCCACCTTTTCCCGATTCATCACATCAACAAACTCTTGCATTCTTTGTGGGGCCTGACGATAGAAGCGATTGTTGAGAGGATCACGATTGGCGTAATGGGAATCGGTAACCACACCAAATCTTACTCTAGGTGATGCAGCGTTGGTGGTGAGAGACCAAAGCCCTAAACCTGCAGAAGACAGCACGGCCTTATGCAAAAATTCCCGACGAGTTATGGACCAGGATTCACTCACTCTTGTGGTTTATTGTCAACTAAAATTAATTTACCATTATCTTCGTCCGTTAGCAAGTAAAGTTTTCCCTGGGGGCTGACTACTGCTTTTCTAAGACGTGCACGGTCATCGACAAAAAGCTCCTGCGTACTTTTAATAGTGTTGCCTTGGATTTCCAATCGCCACAAACTGCCTCGGGAAAGCCCGGGAACAATTAGGTCACCCTGCCACTGAGGAAACGCCGATCCAAAATAGAAGGTCAATCCAGTAGGAGCCACTGTATGAGTCCAGAACCATTGGGGGTCCTTGAATGTTGCTTCAATTTTTGGCGGTTGATAGCTGTCGTCCCTATATTTTCCGGTAGTTACAATAGGCCAGCCGTAGTTAGCACCTGCTTCCAGTATATTAACTTCATCTCCTTGCATAGTGCCGTGCTCACTAAACCAAATCTCTCCTGTTTTGGGATGAAGCGTGATTCCTTGAGCTGCTCTAATACCTGTGGCATAAATACCCGGAACGGCCTCCGGCCCTAAATCCGGATTGTCACCGGGTAAGCTACCATCTTTATTAATGCGGTAGATTTTTCCCCGGGCATCCGCCAGGTTTTGGGAAATCGGAAGGTTTGGTTGGTCTATCTTCTCGATAGTACCGCTCATCAATGGTTACATATAATTTCCCATCGACCCCAAAAGTCATTCCTCCACCATAATGGAATAATTCTTGGTTGTAAGGATTTCCTACCAAAAGGGTTTCAAGGTTAGATAGTTCATTGTCCTGAAGCTGTGCTCTAATGACCTTTGTGGTAGTCCCGGAATCACCCTGAGCAGAATATGATAAATAGATCAGGTTATTCTCTGAAAATTCAGGATCCAGTAGAACTTCAAATAGTCCGGAGTTGTCCCGTGAATCATGTACCCCGATGCTGTCCACGAGGTCAGATGGAAGGCCATTGATCGGGGTTCTGGATGCAGATTTCAGATTGACTTTTAGAAGGTCCCCATTTTTTTCGGTGATCAGGGCTTGCTGTTCGGTGATGAAAGCCATACTCTAGGGGTGATTCAAATCTTCCAGGATCACGGTTTTTACAGGATTGGCTTTAATGGGCGGTGAGGGTGGGCAAGGTTGACGGCAGAAGGTTAGGAAAACGGTGGCGGAGAGCACAAGGATAGTTTTAATCATGGTTTGTTAAATGGGTCATGGTGAATATTAGTTCACAATTTATTGGTATGCCCCTCTTGCTAGTTACGTACCTACGTGGAAGATCTATAAGCAAACGTACGCGCGTACATGTAATTTACAAAAGTATACGTATGTGAGTATTGTCGCCACGGCAGCAGCGCCTATAGTTGTTGCACCTTGAACTTCATCAGCTCCGCAATTTGTGTAGCCCGGTCCACGGCCATTTGAGCAGTGGGGCCAGAATAATGGCTATTCACCGTAGTCTTCCACAATGTTAGCCAACGCTCGAAATGGGACGGGAGTAATGAAGAACGCTTGTGAAGTTCCAGATGCTTGAGCATAGGGTTTCCTTTATAGACGATGCGATTCAATAATATGGTCTCCCAAAAATCACAGATCAAAGGAATATGAGTATCCCAATTCAAACTCATCACTTCTGTAAAGAAATGTCCGATCAATTCGTCCTTGGTGGCCTGGCCGTAAAACTCGTGCACCAGAGATTCAATATCCGCACGGTTTTCAATGTCACGTGAATTCATAATCTGAAAAGATCCTTAATCTTTGAGGTAGTCAAAGTTCTATGAGATGGTATAAAATAAAAAAGTCCTGACGACTAACGCCAGGACTTCTGCCTAAAGAAATTAATATCTTTAGTTAACGACTTTAACGTTAACGGCGTTTAATCCTTTTCTTCCTTCTTGCAATTCAAATTCCACGGAGTCGCCTTCTCGGATTTCATCAATTAATCCGGAAATGTGTACAAAATGTTCTTCATTAGAACCTTCTTCAGTGATGAATCCAAATCCCTTGGAATCATTAAAGAACTTTACTGTCCCTTTACTCATTATTATGTGATTAAAATTATGTAATATAAATAAAGGTCAAAGGTACTTCCAAATAGACAAAAATGGTCATATTATCGCGTTTAAATTTTCATAATCCTCCCTCAGACGCTGTAAAAGCTATTTTACGTTCTTATGGGTAGGTATAGGTAGCTTGTAATCCCAATGGAATACCCAACATCCAATATATTACCAGGAAAATGGTCCAGAACACTAAAAAGGTAATACTATAAGGGATCATCATGGAAGTAAGTGTTCCGATCCCCGTACTCTTCACGTAACGCTGACAGTATACTACCACTAAAGGGAAATAGGGCATCAGCGGGGTAATGATGTTGGATGATGAATCTCCTACCCGATAGGTTGCCTGTGTCAATTCAGGGGATATGCCTACCTGCATAAGCATAGGAACAAAAATAGGAGCCAACAAAGCCCATTTAGCAGATGCGGAACCAACGAACAGGTTGACAAAGGCTGTTAGAAATATGATGCCGATCATGGTCACTTCTCCGGGAAATGCCATGGCCCGTAAAAATGCGGCACCTTTGAGGGCTAACAACGCTCCGATATTGGACCTGGCGAAAGCATCGATGAACAAAGCGCAAAAAAAGGCCATTACTATGTAGTAGGCCATACCGTTCATAGCTTTGGTCATGGTATCGATCATGTCCTTGGAACTTTTGAAATTACCGGACATGTAGCCGTATACCGTGCCCGGCAACCAAAACATTAGGAAGATTAAAGGTACAATTGACCTCATAATAGGAGCAGAAAAGGAACTAAGCTCTCCCTCGGGTCCGCGCAATGGAGAATTTTCAGGCAACAGCACCAATACCAACACTACCATCCCTACTAACAGCACTCCAAAAGCTCCCAAAAAGGACCTTTTCTCCTTGGCACTCAACTGGTCCATCTCCGGTGGAGCTTCCGCATCTTCATCAACAGGTGACTTGGCTAAACGGGGTTCTACCACTCTATCTGTCAAAAACCATCCTAAGGCCACGATCAAGATGCTGCTGGCGGCCGTAAAATACCAGTTTGATAAAGGATTCACCTCTCTAGTGGCGTCAATAATTTGAGCTGCTGGTTGAGTAAAACCTTGCAGGAGCGGGTCTATGGCTGAAGGAAAGGGGTTGGCGCTAAACCCTCCGGAAACTCCCGCAAAAGCCGCAGCAATACCTGCCAATGGATGCCTGCCGGCTGCATGAAAAATGATGCCTCCCAAGGGAATTACCAGCACGTATCCTGCATCCACCGCAGAGTGACTGAGGATCCCTACAAAAACCACCATGGGGGTTAGTAGGGATTTTTTGGTTATCCCCAATAATAACTTCAGTCCGCTGTTGATAAACCCGGAATGCTCGGCCACTCCCACACCCAGCATGGCCACTAAAACCACGCCCAAAGGCGCAAAACTGGTAAAGGTGGTCACCATGTTGGAGAGGAAGGTAGCCATGGCCGTTCCGGTCAACAGATTATTTACGGTAATCGCTTCTCCAGATCGTGGATCGATCTCTGCAAAAACTACTGGAGCCAGTAGTGCAGACAACACCCAGATTATGATCAGAGATATTAAGAACAACACCGCTGGATCCGGCAGTTTATTGCCTACTACCTCAATGGTGTTCAGGAATTTGCCGATTATACCGTTTTTTCTATTTTGGGTAGTTTCAGGTTTATCCATGAATTCTGTAATGCTGTTGGTTAATGGAGTTGCATCAAGATGTGAAAATATTTTCTAAAGAGAAACTTTTGATATTAATAAAGAGATACGGCTACTACTCAAAATCAAGAATTCTTAGGGTTATCCTGTGCACCTGCTTATCTTAACTCAAACATGTTTCCTTACTATGAAGATCGATCATTTAGCTATTTGGGTCTCAAACTTAAACGTCATAAAGGACTTTTACGAGAAGTACTTCCAGGCATCTGCCGGAGACCTCTATAACAATCCAGAGAAACAGTTCCGCTCTTATTTCTTATCATTCCCCAACAGCAATACCCGTCTGGAAATTATGGCAGCCCCCAATGTCATTGATAAAATCGGGATCCGAGGATTCGAGGCGGGTATGGCACATTTTGCCATATCAGTGGGTTCCCGGGAAATGGTAGATCAACTGACGGAACAGCTTCGGAGCGACCAGCATAGTATTGTGGGCGAACCCCGTATTACCGGTGATGGATACTATGAAAGTGTGGTATTGGATCCCGAAGGGAATCGTTTAGAGATTACCGCCTAGCCAATTCGCAATTCACAAATCGTAATTCGTAATTATTTCAGGTGTACATTCCCTATCCTCATTAGGGACATCCCCCCGCCCCAGCCATGACCATGGTCGCTTATCATGTTTTTTACATGCAATTCATGTATACGGTGCTCCCCATAGCTCAGCAATTTCAAAACACTGGCCGGTCGGCAATGCCAGCTGGCCCATGACAAGGCTGTATCTCCCTGGCTGTCTTTTTGGGTCTTGTCAGCCCCAGCCTGCAACAGCATTCGTATGGTATCCTCATTGCCAAAGGCCGCTGCCCGGTGCAAGGGCGTCTCCCCTTTGGTAAAAGCATCTCTCATAAATCCCCCGGTCTCTTTACCCTCCAGAGTACGGGCATTGGCGTCTGCACCATAGGCGAGAAGTAGTTTTATAATAATATTGGATACCGGTCGGTTAGGATGGCTCAAGGTGCTGTGTAGTGCTGTTTCACCGGTGCTTTCTAGAGCTGCGGTGGCGTCGGCCCCCTGCTCCAATAAAAATTGACATAGTGGCCAATAACCGTGAAAGGCGGCCCCATTAAGATCGAAGTTATCTCCAAGATCTTGCAAAGATGCCCCTTTTCCCAAAAGGTACTTAACAGCAGATACATCTCCATAGTACGCACACCACTGTATCAAACTCACTCCCTGATCATCTTTATAGGTGGCCGCCGTACCAGATTCTAACAAATCAAACACCAAGTCGGTACGCCCGTCCTTTAGTTTTTGTATCATCACCCAATTATTAATGGTTATTTGTTAATGGTTAAAGCTTCTGCTTTAAATGATATCCTTTGGGCTGTACAAAAGCCCGGATACCCAAATGAGATAATGTGGTCCCAATTCCAGAATCACCTCTTCCCGACCAGGGCAAACGGGCGCTAACCCGGTTGGAGCAATTCCAATACCCGGTTCCCGTTGGTAGGGCTTTAAGTAAACTTTCGGCCTGATCCTCGTCCTGGGTGAACACCGAAGCGGTAAGCCCATAGTTAGTATCTTGCATTAAATTAAGAGCTTCCTGGTCATCTTTAACTTTTTGAATACCGATTATGGGGCCAAAAGACTCCTCTCTCATCAATTTCATTTGGTGATTGGCATCGATGATCACGGTTGGTTGATAATAATAACCCTGCCTGGTCTCAACACGTCCTCCAGATAGCAGCTTACCCCCTTTTGATACCGCATCATCCACTTGATCCTGTAAGTAGTTCAGCTGCTCTTTGCGGGCCAAGGGTCCAATATAAACTTCGTCATTCATGGGATCACCCATTTTAAGTTGTTTCACTTCCTGAACAAAGTGGTTTACAAAATCGTGATAAACTTCTTGATGCACATAGATCCTCTCCACCGCACAACAGCTTTGCCCATTGTTATAAAACGCTCCATCCACGGCAGCCGCAGCAACTTTATTGAGATTACTGTTATTCGCTGAAACATATAGCGGGTCCTTTCCGCCAAGCTCCATTTGACAAGGAACCCATTTGGGGGCTACTTGCTGATACAGCGCTAAACCCGTGCGATAAGAGCCGGTAAAAAAATACCCATCCAGCGGTAAATCGATCAAGGCCTGGCCTGATTGCGCCCCGCCGGTGATGGTTTGAAAAACCCCCTTGGGCAGGTGGCACTGATTCCATAACTTTTGGATTTCCAAACCGGTCAATTGGGCGTATTCCGATGGTTTGTACATGACGGCGTTTCCACCCATTAAGCCGGGGACATAAACATTGACACCAATCAGATAGGGATAATTCCATGCAGAGATATTGGCGATAACTCCCAGTGGCTCATAGGAGATCACTTCTTTCCAGTCTCCCTCTTCCAACACCACCTCATCACTTAGATAGGTTTCGCAATGGTCTAAAAAATAGCGAACACGCTCTTTGGCTCCATCTAGCTCTCCCCTGGACTGCGCTATGGGCTTGCCCATTTCCAAGGTAAGTAACTCCGCCAGACTTTCTTGATGCCTGTCTAATAACAGAAAGAACTGCTGTAGTGACTCCAACCTGGTTCTTAATGGTACAGCTTGCCAGTGCCTCTGAGCCGCTCTGGCGGTTTCATACTTAGCATTTATCTCCTCAAGGGTATCCGCTTTTATATTTTTAATAACCCTTTCAGTAGCTGGATTAACAATCTTCATTTGGTTTTGCAGCAATTCACTATTTAACAATAACTTAAGAAATGGTGGTAAATCAGATCCCCATCAATCAACTCTCCTTCAAAATGAGGAAAAAATTCCGGATGCCACTGCACACCCATCACCTTCCCTTCTTCTGTACCATTCCACTGGAAAGCCTCCACTAATCCGTCTTCTTCACAAATGGCCAGTATTTCCAGATCTTTTCCCAGGTCCTTCACTCCTTGATGATGCACGCTGTTCACCAAATGGTGCTTGCGATCCTTATGGAGACGATCTAATAACTTGTCTTTCGTGAAACTGATGGTGTGTACCAACTGATCATAGGCTTGAGCATCGCGGTGTTTAATGGCCTCCGGATGATAAGTGTCTATATCTTGATACAATGTACCTCCAAAGTATACATTCATTAACTGGAAGCCCCGGCAAATACCTAACACCGGAAGTTGATGCTGAATTGCAAAGTCCATGATTCTTAATTCATACTGATCGCGGGTGACGTCTCCCGGCCAGCGCTGGTCATTATGGGCATGAGCCCCATAGGTTTCAGGGGCAATATCGGTCCCACCCTGAAATATAAAGCCATGCATTTCATTTAAAAAAGGTTGAAGGCTTTGTTCATCCAAATCGGGTATGAGCACTGGCATAACCCCCTCTTTAGCCAAATAGCGGGCCATATCGTTCTCCAGATAACTTAAGGTCTTTGGACCATGCACCGGCCTATTGTTATCCGGGTATATAAAACATGCCGAAACTCCGATCTTTTTCATATGATGTTTTCCGAATACAATGATCTGATATCTTCATAAGTGGCTTCCCTGGGATTCGCCGGTAAACAAAAATCCTTCAGCGCTAAATCTGTCAAGTCCTCAATTTGAGAAGGATCTACTCCACATTCGCTCAAATTGCTAGGCAAGCCCAAAGCTTGGTTAAGATCTATAAGCGCGGCTTTTATATCAGAACCGTCTTTCAAACCCAAGGCCTGAGCCATCATTTGAAACTGATCCTTGCAATCAGGATAGTTGAAATTCAGCCCATAGGGTAGGTTTATAGCATTTGCCAGACCATGATGCATATCCAACAAGGTCGATAAAGGGTGGGATAGCGCATGCACAATGCCTAATCCCTTCTGGAAGGCTACTGCTCCCATTAGAGATGCGATCATCATATCGCTACGGGATTGCTTATCGGGCTGTCTTACAGCTTTTTTCAAAGACTTGGCAATCAAACGCATTCCCTCCAGTGCAATACCCTCGCACATGGGGTGAAATCCTTTGGCAATATACGCTTCCATGTGATGGGTTAAAGCATCCATACCGGTAGCTGCAGTGATAGCAGCAGGCAACTCGTAGGTTAGACTGGGATCGGCAAACACCTGTTTGGCAATTAAAGTAGGATGAAAGAGGATGCGCTTGCGCTTGGTGCGGTCCTCGGAAATAATGGCGGCCCGGCCCACTTCACTCCCGGTACCGGAAGTGGTAGGCACCGTTATAAAATGTGGAATTGGTTCCGTTATATACTGCGTGCCTCCCTGCAGCTCATCGTATTCAAACAGGTCCCGATGATGATTAATACTTAAGGCAATGGCCCGCGATACGTCCATGGCTGCTCCGCCTCCAATCCCCAGTATACTGTCCGCTCCTTGTTGGTAGGATTCCTTTCCTTTTTGCACATCCGATTTAAGTGGATTGCCGTGTATATCCGAAAAGAGAAGTGGTTTTAAGCCTTTTAATTCCAGGTAGTTAAACAGCTCTTTAAAAAAAGAAAGTTGTGCTACCTGAGGATCGGTAACCACCAACGGCCTGTTGAGTTGGTGAGATTTTAAATGGGCAGGCAATTCCCTAACTGCTCCTTCACCAAAGAGAATATTAGTAGGAAAACTGTAGTGCTGCATCAGATGATCTCAAAGTAACGTTTTAATTCCCAATCTGTGACTACCGGGGCAAATTGTCGATGCTCCCAGCGGCGGGTGCTGACAAAATGGTCTACAAAGTCTTCTCCAAACAATTCCTGGGCTATTTCAGATTGAGCCATGGCCTCCGTAGCTGCTTGTAGACTATCCGGTAACACTCCATTACTTTTATCCAAATAACCGTTGCCCTTGGTAGGCTCTTGGTTAAGCTTTAATTCCTTTCGGATCCCATATAATCCGGAAGCTAAGGCCGCAGCCATGCCCAGATAGGGATTGGCGTCGGAACCAGCCACTCGGGTCTCCAGGCGGGTAGATTTATCGCTGCCTGGAAGTGCCCGCAGAGCGGTAGTCCTATTGTCCAGACCCCAGGTTAAGGTGGTAGGCGCCCAGGCTCCCTCAACCAAGCGTTTATAGCTGTTGATGTTGGGCGCGTACATGGGTAAAATGTGGGGAAGACAGTGTAATTGTCCGGCGATGTATTGCTCCATCATTCTACTCATGCCGTTCTGGCCATTTTCATCATGAAACAAGTTTTGAGTACCGTCCGCATCCCATAGACTCTGATGGATATGACCGCTGCATCCTGGATAATTCACGTTCCACTTAGCCATAAAACTTGCCATATAGCCATGCCGGTAAGCAATTTCTTTCACTCCGGTTTTGAATAGTACTGCCCGGTCGGCCGCGGTAAGTATATCTGAATACTTGATGGCGGCTTCATAAACACCGGGACCGGTCTCCGTATGCAGACCCTCAATGGGAATACCAAATTCTTCCAATTGATTGAAGAGGTCCTGAAAATAAGTGCTTTTCATAGAACTTCGCAGAATGGAATACCCAAACATACCCGGGGTTAAGGGTCTGATCCCGGAATAACCTTTGTCATGCAATTCCTGAGGAGTCTCTTCAAAATTGAACCACTCGAATTCCTGGGAGAAAGCAGGCACAATTCCGGTGCTCAAAGCACCTTCATGGATCTTCTTGAGTAAGGAGCGGGGGCAAACATAGGCCTCCCCAAAATCTGCCAAGACCATTGGCAGTCCCTGCTCCCAAGGTATCTTGCGGACCGTAGAGGGATCGATTTGAGCAGGCGCATCGGGATACCCGCTATGCCATCCCGTGAATTTGGTGTTGTCATAAGCAACATCGGCAGCATCCCAACCAAACACCACATCGCAAAATCCAAATCCACCCTCAGCAATACTCATGAACTTTTCGGTGCTCACCAATTTTCCACGCAATATGCCATCGATATCGGTAACCGCTAGTTTCACTTTGTTGGTATTGCTTTCCTTGACGATATTCATCATCTCTTCAGTCTGCTTATTATTACTTGTAGCCATGAAATTTGGTGGTTTTTCCTGTGGCCTAATTTAATGAAAAAATAAAGCTAATATCAATGGATAGGTTTAAGAGTTGATTTTTGGTGTACCGGGCAATTGAAGGAAATACCTCGATGATCTATCTCCATAATTTGCCATGGAGTCACGTGTTATGGCGTAAGAGGTCAGGAACATGGATTATTCTAGCGGATTGCTAATTGCCATTGCGAATTGCGAATGGCGAATTGCTAATTGCATTCGAACAATTCGGCCTGAGGTTTTTTTCCGAAAGGAATGGTGACTCCCAACCAAGGAATGAATACCACTTCATCGGTATCAACAGGTATAAAACCTCCAAAATCCAGTCCAACTTTACCAATTATGCGCCTGCCACCCAGGGACAGCAAACCGAATGTTTCACTACCCACGTCAATGAAATAGTTTTCAGTGAGTATATAGCCACGGGGTCCGGTACGTAACATTCCGCTGACGGTAATGGTAGGAGTACTGGCAGTTTCACCTCCTCCCTATCCCCAACCCAAGCCAATACTGATATTTCTGTCTTTGGAACCAAAGGTGGTGATGCCGTAAAGAATACCAAAGCCTGATTCATCCTCGCCGATTACGGTCCCTACTAGAGCTCCGACTCCCAGATTTACTTTGTCTCTGGCGATGGGAATGGAAACTTTTGGAGTGATCCATACTGGTGTAGAGGTACCGCCAAAAAAGAACAGCAGTAATACCCCTCCACCGATTGAAATGTTATCGGTTATGCCATAAGCTACCTGGTTGAACAACACCCAAACGTTTTGATAATACCCCTCCCCCTTTTTAAAACCATATCCGTTGGATGTCCATAAATACCGGGTAGCCTGGGGGTTTTCAAACCAGTAACCACCTTTCCTGAATTTGGTAGGATCTATAGCTTGTATTTCAGAGATGTCGCTAACCGCTAAGGTTATTTCGCCAATGTTAGCGGTTTTTAACAAAATTTTTCCAGGTTCTCTCTTAATAACGGTTCCTGTATAAACATTCCCATCTTTGGTGGTGATGCGGTAAGCCATAGTGTCGTTCAGATCTTGTGCGAAGGTAGTTTGAAAAGACACCATGAAACAAAAAACCAGGGCTAGTTGAAGGATTTTCATTGTGATTGATTGGTTCATTCCTATTGTGCAAATTAAACGCTGGTTACCAACTATGCCAATCTTCTCAACTTTAACCAGCGAAATCTATTATCCAGTTACTGCCCAGCCACCAGATGTCCTTTTCTGTAAACCTGGTGAACGGCCCTAACATTACGGATATCCCTCAAAGGGTTCTGCTCCAGAATGATCATGTCGGCATACTTCCCGGCTTCGATGGAACCGAATTGATCATCTATAGAAAGATAACGGGCCGCCTGTATAGTTGACGCCTCCAACAATTGCGAGCTGGAAATGCCCGCCGCCTGCAGTTGCCGTAATTCCTCATGAAATCCGATGCCCGGGTACACATACGGCATCCCGGCAAAGTCACTACCCACCAACAAATTCACACCTTGTTGGAGGATAAAAGCCACCAGTTCCTGCTGCTCTTTAAACTTATGCCGCACTTCCTGCCAATCCGTGCTGTCATAATCGTTCATTCTTGCATCCCGGCTGTTTTGCCATTCCTGTTTTAATGTGGGATGGATAAAACCCTCATAAGCCGTGTTAGCAATCGAAGACTCATTCAGGTGCGCTTTTAAGTAGTAAACAATTAAGGTAGGACACCACCAGGTACCATGCTGCACCATGAGAGCAGCAATCTTTTTAAGGCGACTGGGATCATCTCGCCAGATGTCATCCAGGCGATTTAAGTGCTCTATGCTTTTCTGACCCAATTCAATGGATCTTTCCGGTGATGCGTATTCAGAAAGGTGACCTGCAAAGGGAATATGATTAGCCTTTGAATAGTGTGCAATCTGCGCCAGTTCCGCTTCCTGTAACAGGGAATAGGTCTTGAAAAAATCAGAGCCCTGTATCACCAGGCTATCCAACAGTTCTTTGATATTGGTAAGGGAGTCCACGGGCATGGTGAAGTCATACATTACCGGTGGATTTCCGTCAATGATGGGTCCCGAACCGAAGATCTCCGGTCCCGAACCGGGATCCTCATGGATCTTTCGCTTCATGCGCTTGAGGACGCGCAGATCACCGCCCATATCACGAACGCCTGTTATGCCATGCTGCAACAATACCTCCCATATGAGGGAGTCGTTGCTTTGTTCCCAGCTCATGTGAAAATGC
>JAOTYN010000385.1 GCA_029861825.1 Cyclobacteriaceae bacterium | reverse complement strand
ACTGGACTCTTCACCATAAATTATGGCCAGGGCCATTTAAAATATGCGGCTAACAAATGACTCCCGATAATCAAATGATACTGAAAAGTTATTTGCGCTTCTCGTTTTTTTTCTGTCCATTTGGTTTTATCGGAGGGTCTATTTTGCGACTATATTCAAATGGAGTATTTTATCATTTCACTGGTAGCCTTTCTGGTGGCCATCCTTACCTTCTTTTCAGGTTTCGGATTAGGTACCATTCTGGCCCCTACTTTCATGCTGTTCTTCCCGGTCGACCTGGCCATCGCGCTTACCGGGGTGGTGCACTTTTGCAACAATATTTTTAAACTGTTCTTAGTGGGCAGGAATGCCGACAAACAAGTACTGTTGCGGTTCGGTATTCCGGCGGTACTGGCAGCGCTTGTGGGAGCCTGGGTGCTCATTAATATTTCTGATTTAGACCCTCTTTTCTCCTATCACGCTTTCGGCACCACTCTGGAAGTATATCCGGTTAAACTGATCATCGCCGTATTGCTGATCATCTTTGCCAGCCTGGATTTGATTCCGCGCTTTAAAGATCTGCAATTCAGTAAAGACAAACTTCCCCTGGGGGGCGCTTTGAGCGGGTTTTTCGGGGGACTTTCTGGTAACCAGGGAGCGTTGAGAAGTGCTTTTCTGATCAAGGCGGGGTTATCCAAGGAGGCTTTTATCGGGACCGCGGTGGTGGTCTCTACTTTTGTGGATTTTACTCGTCTGAGTGTTTATGCTACCCGGTTTACTCAATCCGGACTAATTGACAATTTAACTCTGGTAGTAGTGGCTACCTTGGCGGCTATAACCGGATCTTTAATTGGCAGACAACTTTTACAAAAGGTGACACTTAGATTTTTACAGATTACCGTAGCGGTATTGTTGATAATGATTTCAATGGCCCTGGGTATGGGAATTGTATAATTGCTTGACCCGGTCCTCACCCCCGTCCCACGAAGGGCATGTTAGTGGCCATTACCGTCAGGGTTAGCACATTAGCTTCCAGAGGTAGATTGGCCATGTAAACTACTGCCTCCGCTACATGATCCACATTCATGGTAGGTTCAACAGCTACTGAACCATCGGCTTGGGGGACTCCTTGATTCATTTTGCTGGTCATATGGGAACTGGCGTTGCCGATATCAATCTGACCACAGGCTATTTGGTACTGGCGGCCGTCCAACGCCATGGATTTAGTAAGTCCTGTTATGGCGTGCTTACTGGCAGTATAGGGAGCGGAGTTAGGACGGGGGACCTGTGCTGATATAGAACCATTGTTTATAATACGGCCACCTTGTGGCCTTTGGTCTTTCATCATCCTAAAGGCTTGATGAGCGCACAGAAAGGCCCCATTCAAGTTGGTGTTAATTACCTCTTGCCATTGTTCATAGGTGAGGTCCTGGAACAGCACCTCACCGGTGTTTACACCGGCATTGTTAAACAGCAGATCCAGCCGATTGTGAGCCTCCTGGATTCGCATAAATAGTTGCTCCACCGATTCCTGATCTCGCACGTCGGTAGGCACACATAGCGTATTGGATGCATCTATTTGGGCAGCGGTTTGCTTCAGAGCTTGCTGACGGCGGCCAGCCAGTACCAATGAGTATCCTTGTGCACCTAATGCTATGGCTACACTGCGTCCGATTCCGGATCCTGCTCCCGTCACCAGGGCTACTTTTACAGTCATGACATTTCCTCTATATGTGATTGAATTATTTGAGAGACTGAATCATCGCTGCTGAAACCCAGATCCAAAGCGCGATCCGTTTTAAATTGAGGCGGCCAAGTCAGCACGATACTTTGGATGAACTTATCGGGCTTCCACTGGATATAATCTATGGTCTCCTTTCCCGCTAGCTCTCCCAGGCAACTAATCATTTCCTCTACAGTGGTGGTAATCCCGGGAAGATTTAAAATCCTGGATTCACCAAAGTCCGATGCTTTCAGTTCAGCGGCATGAATGAAATTCTTCGTTACTTTTTGCGGTGACAATATCCATACTTTGGTATCGGGGGCCACTGGGCATATGGCATTCTTTCCTTGCAGCGGCTCCCGTATTATGGAACTGACAAAGGAAGAAGTGGCAGCATTAGGTGCACCAGGCCGAATTGCTATGGTAGGCAGGCGCAAAGCCCGGCCATCAATAAATCCACGCCGGCTGTAGTCGTTGATCAACAGATCCACCATGGCCTTTTGAGTCCCATAGGAGCTTTGGGGTGAGGGAGCGCTGTGGTCGTCAACGGTTTCAGTTAGGGCTCCTCCATATACAGCACAGCTACTGGCAAAAACTAGCAGCGGGGTGGAGGCCATTTGACGACAAAGTTCTAACAAATTCAGGCTAGCTTGCAGGTTCACCTGCATTCCCAAGTCGAAATTCTTTTCAGCCTCTCCACTAACTATAGCTGCCAGGTGAAAGATCAGTTGAGGGCTGGGCTCCATTAGAGACTCGAGGGTTTTGGCGTGGCCAATATCCCCTTGGACAATTTCCAAGCGGGGATCCATTGGCATACCGGTGGCGGGAATTTTATCAAATAGTATTAGTTTATCTATGACCTGGGGTTTGCCTCCCTTCCAAGCAATCTGGCCCCTGTACAATAATTCAGAGGCTAATTTCTTTCCCAGAAACCCGGCACCTCCTAATATTACGATACGCATGGGTACTTCGATTTAAGATCCAGAGAATGGTAACAGCCAGGAGAATACTAGTACCTGTGCCAATCCGACCAAAGACAGGGCTGCCAACAGCACGGTCCAGGTTTTCAAAGCCTCGGACTCCGTAAAGCCACTCATCTTGGCTACTACCCAGAAACCGCTGTCGTTCATCCAGGAAATGAATAACGCACCAAATCCTATAGCCAGCAGAATATAGATGGGATGATAGGGCAATTCCACGCCTGCATCCATCAGGGCCAACATAATGCTGGAGGTGGTGATCATGGCCACTGTGCTGGAACCTTGTGCAGTCTTCATTACAGCGGCGATCAGCCAGGCCAATACAATGTAGGAGATAGAAAAATCTCCGGTAAGCACTTCGATAGCGGTGCCTATACCACTGTGTTTGATCATAGCTCCAAAGGCACCTCCTGCACTGGTGATCAAAATGATGATCCCTGCAATTTGAAGAGGTTCGCCCACTGCTTTCCATAACTCAGCGGAAGAAAGCTGACCATGTTTTAGCCACAATACCAGTGCCACTGCAGTACCTGCTCCCATGGCAATATTCTTATTACCCCAGAAAGCCATCCAGCCCGGTACGTTGCCCGCCAAAACCCCAGTTACCGAGACTAAACTGATCAGTACGATAGGAATTACAACTGGCATCAGGGACCATCCTAGTGAAGGACCGTGTTTTTCGTCTGCGGGAGTAGTAATAGCGGTGCGGGGAGGAATGTTCAGGCGCTCATTCATACGCTTGCTGATGACCAAAGTGGCGATAGCCGGCAAGAATCCAGCTGCCAGGCCGCCAATGATAGTAATGCCCAGATCAATATTTAAAGTTTCGGCCATGATCAACGGTCCTGGAGTGGGAGGCACCAGGCTATGAGTAATGGCAGCACCTCCACCCATGGCGGCCACATAGAGCACGAAATTTTTGCCTGTTTTCTTGGCCAAGGTTATAGCCAGGGGGATCAGCAGGAAGAACACGGTGTCGAAGAACACCGGTATGGACAATACGAAACCGCTAATCAAAAGGGCAATAGCCGCCCGTTTTTCCCCTAGGGAAGTTACCAGCCAGTTAACGATCTTCTGAGCAGCCCCGCTTTGCATCATGGCCATGCCAATTACTGCTGCCAGCGCAATCACCCAGGCAATCTTGCCTGCTACAATTCCAAATTCCACCATAGGGAGTTCTACTGCCCACACCAGATGCTGCCTGTCGCCCATACCCGGAAGCTCAACGGAAATCAACCCTACCAGTATGGCCGATAGAATTAGAGCTACAAAAGGATGAAACCTTAACCAGGAGATCATCACTACCACTGCTACAATTCCGATGATCAGTACCGCGAAAGGCCAATAAGGGGAACTAACTAATGCCGACATAGTAATAGATTGAATCTGGCTTAGGAATTTATTTTCAGACGAGCCTAATATAGTAAATAATGAGTTGCAAAGGATTTATTTGGTGGTAATCGCCACAGGAGGGGCAACTTTTTCTTAACTTGATTCATGGTCTACA
>JAOTYN010000384.1 GCA_029861825.1 Cyclobacteriaceae bacterium | reverse complement strand
GGCTATGCAGATGACGCCAGTGAAGTATTCGAACTTCCCGAAGATCACATCGATTACGGGAAAAATGTGGCTGCCTACTATTATTGGGTTTTCCCCAACATGATGTTCAATTTTTATCCTTGGGGATTATCCGTTAATGTGGTCAGGCCTTTGGCTTTGGACCGTACCCGGGTGTCGTTTATCACCTATGTTTATGATGCTTCCAAGCTGGATAGCGGGGCTGGAGCGCTGTTGGATAAGGTGGAACGGGAAGATGAGTTCGTGGTGGAAGGTGTGCAAAAAGGCGTACGCTCCAGATTTTACCATACCGGCAGGTTCTCCCCTACCAGGGAGCAAGGAGTGCATCATTTTCATCGCTTGCTGGCAGAATTCCTAGGACGGTAGTCTACGCCAAGATCAGGGGAGACTATGTCTGCCAAACTCCGATGTGCACCGGGTTCATTACCACAAATTGCAATTCCCTGACCTTTTAACTAACTTCTGCAGGTGGCATCGAGGAGTTAGACCATACTAACTTCTACTATGCCCATTCACCACAGCAAAACCAATGAACAACGTCATATGGAGGATAACCCTTTAAATGCTCCGGAAAACCAAGATCAACCCCTGGGGGAACAACAGCAGATGGCGAAAGACCTCAAGGCAGCCGGTAGAGGAAAGGACACCTTATTCCGGGTTACCATTCGCAACCAGGTAAACCAGATCGCTATTGCCGACAACAAAGCCAATATGATCATCAGCATCAACACCATTATCATCTCGCTGATCATCGCGGGCCTGGGATCGGGTATGAGCTTCGGTGAATTGAACATCCTGCAGTTTCCCCAGATCATAGCCCCCCTTACCATCCTGATGGTATCTTGTACCATATCGGCCATATTTTCCATACTGGCGGCCAAACCCCGATTGATGACCGGCAAACAAGTTCGCGACCCCAAATCCACCAGCATGCTGTTTTTTGGTAACTTCAAGGACCTACCTTTATCGGAATACATCGATGAGATGTTAGGAATCTTAAAATCCAACGTGGACACTTATCGCAGTTTGATCATTGATCAATATTATTACGGCCAGATCCTGACCCGTAAATATCGGTTGTTATCATTTTCCTATACCGCTTTTTTAGTAGGACTGGTGGTTTGTGTGCTCACCTATTTGGTGCTGGCTTGGACAACCGAATGACTTGAAAAGTCTTTCTCATTTCCATCTGGCGATTGCCGTTACTATGTGATTGATAATGAATTATCTATCACATCTTTCTAAAATATTTACTATATTAATAAACACCAGAGGATAGCCTTAATAAGTACTAAACCGAATTAAATAACATAAACCAAATCCATCTAATTATGGCTTCAATCACTATTACCGGAAGCGATGCTAGTACTAACGCGCTAACATTATCGGACCATGGAGTTACCGAAACCACTCGAAGTGAAGTGGTAACCTGGATCATTGGCAGGAACTCAGGAGTTAGTTCTATTGCCAATATCTTTCACGATCCAAATTCCACTGAGGTATTTAATCCTCTTCCGGGCAAGATGCCCGGCAACTCTACCAACTGGCAGGGAACGGTTAATCCAAACCTTTCTTTTCCACCGGGGCAAAATCAAGTTGTTGAGTCCTATACTATCTGCTGGAAAGATGCCAGCGGTAATAGCCACTGCTTCGACCCACAAATCAGAGTTAACAACTAATTAAAACCATGTTATTCAAGGAAAGAGCCTATTATTTGATAGTAGGCTTCCTTTGTTTAATCGTATATACTACGGCGGCCCAGGATCAAAGAATTGCCGACAGCTTAGCTGTTATTTATAAAAACGGCCAACTGGAAGGGACAGAACGATTAGAATTACTGAGGAATCTGTCCTTCAACGAACTACATGATCCGGCCCTTTCCTTGAAATATGCTGAAGAACTTATTACTCTTGCCCAGGCAGAAAATAATGATTTGTATTTGTACCGTGGATACATTCAAAAGGGCAACAACCATAAACTTACAGGTGACTTAGAAGTTGCCCTGGAGGCATTTTTCAAAAGTGTGGAGGCAGCTAAGGCTGCCACTTACACAACTGGTGAAGGCACAGCTTATATGTCTATTGCCGATACTTATTCCATAATGGGAAATGCTGATAACGCCGAGAGCTATTACCAAAGGGCCATTGAAATGTTAAGAATTACCAATGATTCCATATCATTGGCCTCGGCGTTATTAAATGCTGGAGACGCTTATTTCAACAGTAAAAAATATGAAGCCGCTTTACAAAATTTTGAAGAATCCGGCCGGATTTTCAAGGAGGTAAATTATTTGATCGGGACCGCTTACAACCTGGGCAATGTGGGAATGGTTTATGCTGAACAAGGCAAGGATGCCCTGGCCGAGCAAAATATTAATGAGGCCATTTCCATTTTAGAGGAGTTGGAAGACTACTATCCGATTTCAGTATACCTCACCTATATGTCGGATATATACTTGAGAAAGGAGGATCTTAATACTGCATTAAGTTATGCTGAAAGAAGTCTGGAACTTGCCACCACCTATGGTTTGAAAGATCAAATTGGTGATGCCAATCTAAAGTTGTCGGAACTGCATGAGCAAGCAGGTAATTCTCAAACCGCCTATGAACACTACAAAGGCCATATTCTATTCAGAGACAGTGTACAAAACATTGAAACCATTCAACAAATGGCTGATCTTCGAACGGATTTTGAAGTTTCACAGAAACAGATAGAGGTGGATCTTTTAAACCAACAAAAAAGGAACCAGCGTATCATTGTGATTGCTACGGTGATTGCTTTGTTTTTAATCGGTTTGTTGGCTTTAGGTCTGTTTAGACGCAATAAGTACATTCAAAAGACCAATCGGATCATTGAGCAAGAACGGAACAGGTCGGAAAACCTGTTGCGGAACATCTTGCCTGAGGAAACTGCTCTGGAATTGAAAATGAACGGTAAAGTGCAAGCCAAAAAATTTGATTCGGTCAGCGTATTATTTACCGACTTTAAAGGTTTTACCCGTTACGCGGAAAATTTAGCACCGGAGAAATTGGTAGAAAGTGTTGACTACTACTTCTCCCGCTTTGATGAGATCATGGAGAAATACCAATTAGAAAAGATCAAGACTGTGGGAGATGCCTACATGTGTGCAGGAGGGCTGCCTTACCCCTCAGAAGACCACGCCCTGAAAATAGTTTCAGCTGCGGTGGAAATAGCCACATTCGTTAATGATTCCAAGAAACTTATTTCGAAGGATCAAACCCGATTTGATATCCGTATTGGTATCAATACGGGACCGGTGGTAGCCGGGGTAGTGGGCACCAAGAAGTTTGCCTATGATATCTGGGGAGATACCGTAAATATTGCCTCCCGTATGGAAGCGAATTCAGAACCCGGAAGAATCAATATATCAGAGCAGACTTATGGGCTGATCAAGGGACATTTTGATTGTGAATACAGAGGCGAAATTAAAGTAAAGAATAGGGGCAAAATGAAAATGTATTTTGTTAAACCCGATACTACATCAATGCCAGTTCCTTCCGATAGGGAAAAACAAGTACTCCATTAAATGAACTCCTGAATTGGCAACGCTCTTTTTTCCTTCCACTTGCCCCGGGTAAAATCGGGAAACTGCACCGGTACGTTGCCCAGGTCAACAGAAGCCTCTGACAGCGGGGTTACGATGGACCAGGTGGCACCGTCGTAGACATCCTGATCCAAGGGCCATCCGTGATTCAGACAATCGATAAGCCGGTAGGTCATTAAATAGTCCATTCCACCGTGGAAATTAGGGTTTTTCTTGAGATCCTCTTCCATTTTCTGCCACAACCAGTGCCGGTATTGAGCCCTCATTTCTTCATACTCCCCTTCCTTTAAGAAGCTATGACTGTCGCGGCCCAGCACCGATAGTTGACTGGGATAGCCTTCATGGTAGGCTTTGGTTCCAGATAGCACATTCTTTCGGCTGTAAGGACGGGGCGAGATCACATCATGCTGCACTAGAATGGTTTTATCATCGGCGGTTCTGATCAGTGAATTGTTCATATCCCCGTGTTTGAATTTTTTCCCGGCAAAGTCTGTCGCTCCCAGTTCCTGGGCCAGCAGGCCCATGCCCCGGGACTTGGTGCTCATGGAAACCAGGTGTTGAAAAGTATCCCCTCTCAATATATCCATATACTGAGCCACCGGACCTAGTCCGTG
>JAOTYN010000383.1 GCA_029861825.1 Cyclobacteriaceae bacterium | reverse complement strand
CGGGCCATCCGTATAATGAGCGGGGGACTACATGGATACATTATGGATAATCAGGTGGATTGGTTGGCAAAGGTCTTGCAGCAACTGGAAGAGGATGACAATGTCGACCATATCTTTATTACCCAGCATACGCCGTTCTTTCCCAATGGTGGGCATGTGGGGGACGATATGTGGTACAACGGTAACAATGGCATGCGCCCTTACGTGTCGGGCAAGGCTGTGGAAAAAGGGATCATTGAACGCAGGGATCAACTCCTGGATTTAGTGGTCAACAAGAGCAGCAAAGTCATAGCCATTTTAACCGGGGATGAACACAATTACGCCCGTACCGAGGTAGGGCCGGACACTCAGATCCATCCGGAAATATATATCCCACAGAAAGTGGAATTAAGCCGTACCATATATCAGATAAACAACGGTGCTGCCGGCGCTCCTTACTACGCCCAGGAGCAAACTCCCTGGACTCCTTTCGTAAGCGGTTTCACCACACAGAATGCCCTGGTACTATTCCATGTGGAAGGTAAGAGTTTGCGAATGGAAGTTTTCAATCCGGATACCTTGGAAAAATTTGATGAATTAAAACTCAGATAGTGAAGTTTGCTATTATTCTCCTGAGAATTGGGGTTTTCGGTACCTTTCTGGGTCATGGTATACTGGCTTTACTAGTCAACCCGCACTGGATCAAGTATCTGGAATTTTGGGGTTTTAGTGAGAATCAGGCAGAAACTTTAATGCCCATTATTGGTATTGTGGACATTTTAGTGGCATTAACAGTATTGATCCGGCCTATTAGATATATCCTGCTCTATGCGGCTATTTGGGGTTTGTTGACAGCCCTAATGCGCCCCTTGGTGGGCGAGTCTTGGCTGCAATTTGTGGAGCGTGCTGCCAACTGGGCGGCTCCTGCGGGCTTATATGCTTTACTCTATCTTAAAAAGTAGGGTTATCGTTTCGGTAGTTCTTTATGGATCCAATCCCAATGCCTGGAAGCTTTTTCCATCACATACGGAATCTCCTCGGTCAATAAGAAACCTGCCTCAACCAATTCTCGAGCAGCGGTGTTGGTCTTTTCAAGGAACTCAGTTTTATTTTTGTAGAGCGATTTGATACTGGGTCTGGGATCGTTGGTGTTCTTTTTCTGAGCACTGGTGCGGGGTAAAGGAATATAGGACCCTCTAAAATTTATTAATTGATCTCTACCGCCGGCAAAGTCAGACCGTAGGTTCCAAGGTGTATAGGTAGCTAGGGGTACTTCAACCTCAACATTTCTGACCCCACCCAATTCGTTACCCTGTGAATCCGTGGCCGGCACCAGAGGGGTGAACGTTTCCAGTATTTTGGGAGGTTGATTGTCGATGATACCCTTGACCCAGCGCTTACCAAAGTCCATTCTGTAAGCTGTATGTGGTGTGGTTGGAAACTTGACACCTGGTATTTTAGGAAAAGAATGGGAGGCTACGGTAACCAAGGTGCTGTCAGCAATCCGTGGATAGCGGCTATTTGGGGGCGCTTTTTCCGTAGACACCCAATTGATCATAGCTACCAGCAAAGCCCGGTAGTTCACACTGAAGTCCAAGCTGTTACCTCGAAATTTGCCAGGTCCCATAACCGCTGCTTCCTTTTCCGGGGGAAACCCACCCACATAGTGTTGGCCGCTTGCCAGATGATAAATTCTCTCGTTGGGCAAGGGGTTGATATCCTGTGAGCCATCTGTTGAGGTATGGATCAGGGATGCAGCTCTTCCCCAATATTCGTAACCGGTATTTATGTAGAAGATCTTCGGCATTTGTGCCATGGGTATGTCATTCAAGAGCCCCAGTGATTTAAAGGTAACCGGATCGAACTGGCTAGCCCCGGAAAATGGATAAATATCGGTAGGGTAGAAAAAAGCAGAGTAGGGATGTCCGTCACGTGAGGGCTGAGCAAATCGATGGTTAAAACTTCCTCTACCCGCACCAGCGGTTATAATGACAAAACCATCGTAAGCGGGACGATTCGATTCATCTATATTAAAATTTTGATACAGGAATTGGCGCAGGAAGCGTCCAGTTTGGGAGACACCCACGGCAATGCCTTTAGTTGCTTTACAGATAGCTTGGGGGTGATATTTCACATAACTTATTACATCCCTTATCACGGCCAGTCCCAGACCTACTACTACTGGATTTTCGGAGTGATATACCAGCTCATAGATGAATCCCGGTTTGAAACCATCGTTTACATAGATATGGTAAGGATCTGGTATCACTTGACCGGTAGAGTCGACCCGTGCAAACTTCCACTGGTCACGAGGTACTTCAATTCTACGTGAAGTTCTTCCGGACCTTAAAGTAAGTCTATCCTGGAGATCATTGAATCGAGCAGCCTTATATCCAACCTGGTTTCGATGTCCAATAGAAAGGAATTCACGACGGTCGTCGATAGTCCAATCACTCCGTACCAGTCCTTCAATGGAGGTTCCATCCAAATTCTTGGCCACAGGAGGATGGAGTTTAAGAATGTTCTCTCCATCTGGGACATCAAATTGCCAACCTATCCAAATCACCGTTAGACCCTGTTTCATCAGCAAACCGATACCATCATCATCACTCTTGGGGTTCAGGTTACCTGTGCGATTAAAATAGCGGGGCGAGAACTTTCCTCCGCGATTGCTCACTTCTACTAGGGCTATCCCGCTGGATTTACTGGGATCCTGAGGAGTTAAGATGACTATATTAGACCAGGCTTCAACATTACCTGAAGCGTTTTTGGGAGCAAAGGCAATATCTACGATTTTGCGGTTGGCCACATTAAATGGCTCGAACTCAAAAAATATGGTCCCTTTTAATAGCTCATATGCGCCGTAATCGCCAAATTCCCGGCCTTCCATGACATCCTCTTTGGAGGTGATTTCTACACGAGTTACCTTGGCTACGGAGGAGATAAAAAATAATGACAGCGTAGCTACTGCCAGGCACGTTCTTAAGAGCATGTTCGAGGCGCTAGAGTCTGGAAAATAAAAATAACAGAAAATCACTAAAACCTATTAAGCTAGGCGGATTTCTGTGATACAAAGAAATCAATAGATTTCTTAAACTTCAAATTTCCATTGGTTCCTAATATAAAACATTGATAGAATATGTGGGGGAGAATCCCCCCAATCCCTCCCCTTAAAAAATGTGGGATGAGCAACAGGCTCAAGTGTTCCTTACAGATCTGAATTATGTTTTTCCTCTAAGTTAGGGTGCCGTAGTTTCAGAAACTGAGACCGGTTAAAAAATCCCTGCTTTCTTGGTTGTTTTATTCCGGCGCGCAGATAGTGAGGTCTGGAGCTGCTCCAGTTCTTCCCACTTACCTTGGGATGCCAGATTGGCTTGTTTGGACCAGGTTCCGGGATTGTGGACGCGATAGCGATCACCGGCCTTTTTCAATACTTCCTGCAGTTTACTTAATTCTGCATGGGCTAAGTCCTGCCAGTTATAAATCCCCGCCTCTTTCAATAAACTTTCTATTTTAGGACCAATGCCTTCCACAATTTTCAAATCATCAACCTTTGGCAGGTGAGCTTCAAAACGGGATCTGTAGGTTTCCAGTTCATCAACTAGTTGGTCTCGTTCTGAATGGGCTTTTTGCAAACTGATTTCTAAATGACCGATCCGGTCCTGGTACTTTTGACTATGCGATCTGGTGATAATATATCTCAAAAGATAACCTATAACTAATGTTATGAGCAGGAGAACAGCGGTAATGCCAGTAAACTCAATTAAGGTGAAAATAGTGAGAACTAATGCCATATTTGCTGGATTTTTGTGCTATAACGGCTACAAATCTATCTTTAAATATAATCACCTGTTTAGCATGTGTTTTGAATTTTCGATGATTGGGATTATTTATGGGATGAATTACCGTTGGGCAATCGTTGAATCAAGTTTGCAAACTCCAGTTTTTTGCTAAATTGGCCCCAAAACAAAAAAGCTATGCCAAAACCAATTCAACTTCTGGTACTCCTTTTCATGATCGTAGGCCCGCTTTGGGGTCAATCAATACCTTCTACAGGCGAAGAGATTTTCGCCAGCTATGAAATGCGTGAGCAAATGGCAGGTTCTTCATGGCTCAAGGACTACCCCGCCCGGTCGATCGGGCCAGTGGTACAAGGAGGTCGGGTTTCTGATTTGGCGGTTACCAGTAACCCGGCACATTATTATGTGGCCTATGCCTCAG
>JAOTYN010000382.1 GCA_029861825.1 Cyclobacteriaceae bacterium | reverse complement strand
GTAAGATCAGCATAACCGATCTTAATCTGGCATTACAAGACAAGGATGTGGCCAAGAAAAAGTATATCCAATCTTTAAGAGATTTTTGGGTGGCTTATTTTAGGATCAGGAAGTTGACCATATTCGATTTTCATAATAAGCGCTCGCTGGTATATGGAGAGTAAGGTGTAAAGCATCCAATTACAATTTAGGCTAATGTTATTTGATTTATGAGTTCAGGCGATTTATGATGGCCGATAAGAACTTGATGTAACATGTAAAAGATTGCATATGCAGTATAGAAACTTTGGACGAACCGATTGGAAAGTAAGTGAAATAGGATTTGGAGGCTGGCAGCTGGGAGGGACCTGGGGACCGATGGATGAGAAAGAATCCATTGATACTTTGCTTTATGCTTTCGAAAAGGGAGTCAACTTCGTGGATACTGCCATTGCTTATGGACAGGGACGCAGTGAGACGGTTGTTGGAAAGGCCCTGGAAAAATGGAACAGCGGAAAAATTTATGTGGCTACTAAAATTACTCCCATAATGCCTGAATTAACCCACCTTGATTTGGATAACAAACCTCAGATGAAAGGGCGTTATCCCGAGTGGTATATGAGGCAAATGGTTGAAGGTTCCTTAAAAAGGTTGGGTGTTGAGCGTTTAGATTTACTACAACTGCATTTATGGTTGGAACGAGGGATTACAGAATTGGATTGGTTGGAAACTTTGAATGCTTTGAGGAAAGAAGGTAAAATTGATCGCATCGGAGTGTCTTTAGCAGACATACGTCCCCATCAGGGATTGCTGCTGGCAAAATACGGATTGGTTGATTCCATCCAAGTACTGTTTAACCTGTTTGAACAGGAGCCTGCGGAGGAACTATTTCCGGAGGGACAAAGATCAGGAGTAGCTTTCATTTCCAGAGTTCCTTTGGATTCAGGCTCTCTTACGGGTACCTGGGACCGAGATACCTATGGTAGTTGGAGTAAGGACGACAAACGCCATCTAATGTATCGAGGAAAGAGGTTTGCGGAAACCTTAGAAAGGGTTGATAAACTAAGAGCCGTTTGTAAGCCCTTCTATACTAACTTGGCAGAAGCCGCTATGCGCTATGTTCTGCATCAACCGGCGGTAAAGGTGGTGATACCGGGTATGAGAAATAGACAGGAAGTAGATATGAACGTGGTATTTTCAGATGGAGAGCGATTTCCAGAATCACTGCTACCACAGCTAAAATCGTATAATTGGAAACATGAATTTTATCATTGATGGATCTTCAAGGCAAAGCATTAAACTTGGTATTGATCATATTTATGAGGAATTTCCAGGTGGGCATGAGGGAACTTACTGGGCTGAGCATATAAAGAGATCTTTTGAGTTTTTTGATCATCTGGCCATACTAAAATCTGGCCATACTAAAATAGGTCACATGACAATATGATTGTGACGTGATTAGCCAAGTGTATCCGTCCGCTAAAACACTTTGATTAAACTAGCCTGTCTTCGAATATGGAGCCTACTTCTTTATTTTTACTAGCCCTGCTTCCTATTCTGGTTGCGGCTATTATGTTGGTGGGATTCCGTATTCCTGCCAAAAATACTATGCCTATTGCCTATATTCTTACAGCAATCATTGCCTTTATTTGGTGGGGGTTTCCTTTGAACAACATTTTAGCCTCCAGCTTTCAGGGTTTATTTATAACCTTTGATATTCTCTATATAATTTTTGGCGCTATTCTGCTATTAAATTTATTGAAGTATTCAGGGGCCTTAAGCACCATTCGTGGCGGCTTTGCCAATATCACATCAGACCGGAGGGCGCAAGTAATTATCATCGTCTGGTTATTTGGCTCTTTTATTGAAGGTGCTGCCGGGTTTGGCACTCCTGCGGCCATAGTGGCTCCTCTACTAGTAGCCCTGGGGTTCCCTGCCTTAGCCGCCGTTATGTTAGGCATGATGGTACAAAGTACTGCGGTGACCTTTGGAGCTGCAGGCACACCCATTTTAGTTGGTGTCCGAGGTGGATTACAAAATCCGGAATTGGATAGCCGCCTAGCTGCGCTGGACATGAACTTTATGGACTATTTGCAGACCATAACTAGTAACGTTTCCGTAATGCATGCCATTGCCGGAACCTTCATTCCACTACTTATGGTAATAATGATGACACGATTCTTTGGAAAAAATAAATCCTGGAAAGAAGGCTTGGAAATGTTTCCATTTGCATTGTTTGGAGGTTTGGCATTTACTATTCCATACGTTTTTACAGGCATCTTTCTTGGTCCTGAATTTCCGTCTCTGCTGGGCTCGTTGGTGGGGTTGAGTATTGTCATTCCGGCAGCTAAGAAGGGGTTTCTGTTACCGAAAAAGACTTGGGATTTTATGCCAGAGAAGGACTGGCCGAAGATATGGTTTGGAACACTTAAAATAATGGATGACAGGGAGGAAAATAAACCCACCATCTCTTTGATTAAAGCCTGGTTGCCTTATCTATTCGTGGCTGTGATGCTAGTGCTAAGTCGATTGCCGCAACTCCCTTTAAAAAGTTTACTATCAAGCGTGAAGATCAGTGTTAGCGGGATTCTTGGCACCTCTATTTCAGCTTCCAGCGTACCGTTATATTTACCGGGTACTATTCTACTGGTGGTGGGAGCCTTAACGGTTGTCCTGCATCGAATGAATACGGCTGCTGTAAAAGCCGCTTGCTACCATAGCCTAAAAATGATTCTTGGTGCAGGGATGGTATTAATATTCGCGGTACCTATGGTAAGGATTTACATAAATTCAGGTGGTAATCCAAATGACATACCTGGCATGCCCATGGTAATGGCCGAGTGGGTCGCATTGAAAGCAGGCTCCATCTATCCCCTGTTTGCCCCCTCGATTGGAGCCTTGGGTGCTTTTATTGCTGGTAGTAACACCGTAAGCAATTTAATGTTCAGTATGTTTCAATTTGGCGTAGCGGAACGCCTTAACATGGCACAATCCATGATTGTAGCACTTCAAGCAGTAGGAGCGGCCGCAGGAAATATGATTGCCATTCACAATGTGGTAGCGGCTTCGGCTACCGTAGGCTTTCTTGGTAAAGAGGGAATGGTTTTACGTAAAACGATAATTCCCACTATTTACTACCTGGTAGTTGTGGGGCTGTTGGGCTTAATAGTAATTGGAATTTTCGGATACGCGGATGTACTGCAGTAAGCTTCGAAGATATACGACTCGTGACGGCTATAAATTTCAGGTATGAAATAAATTGCACCTCAACCCTTGGCCTGTGGCACACATGCAAACCGGACCTATTTAGGATGGTACTGTGAGTCGCAGAACTTGGGGTAGGGTTACCGATTAAAGTGACCAAACTAACTGCTTCAGCCCGGCAGGTTAAAGGCTACCTACGTGCAACCTTGCATCTGACCTACCTTACTGATTTTTGTGCCCCCCGATAGTTATCGGGGCAGGCTCGGACTCTCCGATCGACCTACAGGGGCCTGGCTGGTGATAACCTAACATCTAATTTTATTTATTCTCAGTCAAGTGATCGATCTTTCCACTTTCGGATAGTAACATGGCCAAGTATTTAGTACTATCAAACTGAGCCAGCATGATCATAGCTATTGAGGTGATGGGAATGGCGATCACCATACCTAAAATTCCCCATATCATTCCCCAAAAAGTTAATGATAGAATTACTACCAAGGGACTAAGATTGAGCTGTCTGCCCATTACTCTGGGTTCTATGAAGTTTGCCACCAGTATCTGTGCTGCCAGGATAGCACCAAATACCCAAACGAAGTAGATCCATGAATTAAATTGAAAAATGGCAAATACCGCTGGCAACAAAGTGGCCACTAGTGAGCCCAAATAAGGGATAAAATTCAGTAAGAAAATAAGAAATGCCCATAACTCAGGGAAGTCCACATTTAATACAACCAATAGCGCATAACCCAGTAAGCCTGTTAACAAACTGGTTAAGGTTTTAACGGAAAGATAAGCGTGTACCGCGCGACCCATGCGTGATGAGAGTTCTTGGATTTCGTTAAATCGCTCAGGTATGGAAAATATAAGGTGCATTTTCCGGGAGAATACGGTTTCTTCTATTAATAGAAATATTACATATATCCAAACGATAACAAAATCACCGAGAAATGAGGTCAATGCCCCCACAAATCTTGACAGATATGCTTGTATGTCAATGGCAGCCAGTTGCTTTTGAATGCTGGCGG
>JAOTYN010000381.1 GCA_029861825.1 Cyclobacteriaceae bacterium | reverse complement strand
GAATCCAAATGTAGGGAACCTTTATCACGCCGCCACCAGCCATCCGGTCGCTGGTAATTGATCACCTCCTGGCCGTTGACTGTCATAAAGGCGCCCCCGGTATAGGCCAGATCGAATTGATATTCGCCTGTCTCCGGAATAGCTAAAGTACCGGAATAGACCAGGGCAAATTTGTCGGGAACACCAGCTATAGTACAAGTAAGGCCATCGGTCTTACCCTGCAACACCGCTTCCTGGCCGGAGAGGCCTTCAAGATTCTTGAAAGATCCGTGAAAAACTTGATACTGAAGTTCATCTATTTTCACCTCCAATTCCTTTAGGCTGCGGTATTTAAAGTTCCGAATAGCAACCGGACCGTGGTCCCCTTGGATCATTAATGGACCTGTGTGTTTCTCATTGTTCTCCACAGGGCCACCCGTGGGCAGGGGGATCTCGACATTCTCATGAATTCGCACTCCGTTTAAGTCTACAAAGACCAATTTAGCATTGGCAATTTTGTTACCGGCTAGGTCGAACTTAGGGGCCCTAAATGAGATATCCAGTTTTTGCCATAACCCCGGGGCTTTGCTCGGATTGCTCAACGGTGCTTTGCCCATATAGATCTTACCGGGTTCGGACTCCCAGTTACGATAGATACCACCAATATCAGAGAATTTCGGTCTCATTACTCCCCAGCTATCGTACAACTGCACCTCATATCTTCCTTGAAGATAAATCCCTGAATTTGAACCTTTAGGAAGCATTACCTCAAGTGAAATATCAATATCTGAATGCTCCCAGTTAGTAAGAAGGGCGTCTTTCATCTCCTCATTATTCATATTGAGCAGTATGCCGGAACCGGCGGTATACTGGACGGCTGGTGGTGTAGGGCGCTCCTGCTTACGTTTCTTCTTTTTCTTTTTGGATTTCGAAGGAGCAGGAGGCTGATGAACGCTTACCTCAGGATCCATAAGTACATCCCCTACAATAAGCCAATTGCCGGACTGCTCCTTAAAAGAGGAAAGATCTTGTAAGGGTAATGGTATAAACCCATCACTTTGGCACCAACCAAAGTGGGTGAAAAACATCAAAATCACCGAGGTTCTGACAAGGTACTTCATAACTGAGCGATAACTGAATTAAAATGAAAGGTTAAGATAACACCTTATTCGTTTATTTTGTATTATAAAAACCCCGATATTAAAGCCTAGTTAGCACAGCTTATTATTTATCACATGAATGCTCAAAATCCACGGCGTAAAGCTCTAAAGAAAATAGCGGTAGGTGCAGCTACCATCACCGCAAGTGGCTTGTCTTACGCTTGCAACGACAATAAGGCACCAAGCGAGCAAGAAGAATCTACGCAAACTTCACAAGAAATGCTTAAAGGAAACATCAATCATTCAGTATGCCGATGGTGTTACAACGACATACCACTGGAACCATTTTTGGAACAATCCAAAGCCCTGGGGCTCAAATCGGTGGAGCTTCTAGAGCCACATGAATGGGCACTGGCGAAAAAGAACGGCCTGACCTGCGCAATAGCCACGGACTTTAGTTTTGTCAGTATTGAAGATGGATTTAATGATCCTCAAAACCACCAACACCTTCAGGAAAAGTACGAGGGTTTGATCAATCAAGCCGCCGACGAAGGATTCCCTCACGTGATCGTATTTTCGGGCAACCGTCGGGGGATTGATGACGAAACCGGATGGGAACAATGCGCCATAGGGCTGGAACCATTAGTGAAATTGGCTGAAAGTCGAAAGATCAATCTTATCATGGAATTGCTGAACAGCAAAGTAAATCACATTGATTACCAATGCGACAAAACGCCTTGGGGTGTGGCCCTGGTAGACAAAATAGGATCCCCAAATTTCAAATTACTTTACGACATATACCACATGCAAATCATGGAGGGCGACATTATCGCCACCATTAAAGAATACCACGATTATATCGTTCACTATCACACCGGCGGTGTTCCAGGTCGTCATGAGATAGATGAGACGCAAGAATTTACTACCCGGCGATTATGAAGGCCATTTTAGAGACCGGATACACCGGTTATGTGGGCCAGGAGTTTATCCCGGCAGCAGAAGACAAAATGGCCTCATTAAGTGCAGGAGTAATGATCTGTGATGTCTAATAACCTATCCTCAAAGTATCTACCGGAATATCCCTGGAAATGGTAAAATGCTCAGATGGAAAATTCGTAGGATTCAACTGTAAAGAGGTAACCGTTTCCACAAACTCCACGCCCATATTGCTGCTTTTGGTCTCCAATGATAACTTCTGGTAGAGACATTGGGTAACAATGGTTTTAACACCGCCTATTTCAGAAGTTATCTTTACCAGATCGCAATCGTGATCAGCTACCCGTTTAGTTCCTAAATTCTCTTTGGTGGGATTCATTGAACCTTCAATCCCCCTTCCTTCTCGATAGTATACAGATTTGCAGCATCGGCAGTTAAGGTTGATTCCTTTTCCTGACTGCAGGTAGCAGCCAATGCAATAAAGACCAGGACGGTATAAATGAGTAATCTTTTCATTTCTGTTCGGTTTAAATTAGTCTTGACTGTATTTTACGGTAAGCATTTCTATACCCATTTGCTGGGACACCGTAAATCCCGTTACCACCACATTATTCTGTTGGTACCCAAATACGACCATCTCGATCTTCCATTACGGCTCTGACAATATCGTGACTGATACTATTAGGATCATCGGGATGGTGCTGATACCTGTAGAACCGGTCCTGCTTTTTATCAAGCAGGTTTAAACCGCCGCCTCTGGTTCCCACCCAAAACCGTTCGACTGTCTTCATAAATGTGCCAAATGATCCCATAGCTAATGGAACTGGAATCCTTGAGATCCTTACCGTAAATCTTAAAATCGTATCCATCAAAACGGTTGAGACCATCTTCCGTGCCGAACCAAATAAATCCCTGTTGGTCTTCCAGCATGCAAAGAATGGAATTTTGAGATAGTCCATGTTGCGGACCCAGATAGTCGAAAGAGATTCGTTGCCCCTGGCCAACGCCGGGCTCAAAGCCCAATATCACCATAAGCAGCGTGATCAACACTACCCCGCCTGATACCGATCTGTTAGCTGTTATCATTAGTTAAGATGGTCAAAATTGTTTAACCTAACCTTAAGCTTGCTGAACTGCTGAGCTGGTGAAATATTTACTGATACTTATAGGCTTATCCCTCTTTTCCAAGGCATAAAGTCGTCTTGTTGCAGTCTTACTGCCGCGGGTATTTCTTTCCCACTAGCCACCTGGATGAGGTATTCCAGTAATTGCTCTCCTACACCCTCTATGGTATCCTCACCGTCAATAATACCTCCTGCATTCAGGTCTATGATGTCCGACATTCGTTGGTATAAGGTATTATTGGTAGACATCTTGACCACTGGTACAATAGGATTACCCGTGGGCGTGCCCAATCCCGTGGTAAATACAATCAAGTTTGCCCCTGCTCCCGCCAGACCTGTGGTGCTTTCTATATCGCTGCCCGGGGTGCACAGCAGCGACAATCCCGGCATGGTAACACTCTCGCCATAGTCAAGCACCTCGGTGATGGGTGAAGTACCTCCCTTTTTAGCCGCGCCTGCTGATTTTATGGCATCGGTGATCAACCCATCCTTAATGTTGCCCGGAGAGGGATTACTTTCAAATCCCGAATCAACTGCTGCCGCCCTTTGTGCGTACGTGTTCATAAGTTCTACAAATTTACCTGCAGAATCTTGTTGATGGCAACGCTGAACAAGTTCCTGTTCTACTCCATGCAATTCGGGAAATTCCGATAAAATCGCCGACCCACCCAAGGTCACCAGAAGATCACTGGTATAACCTAAAGCAGGGTTCGCGGATATGCCAGAAAAACCATCGGAACCACCGCATTCCAAGCCCAGTTTCAATTTTGACAATGGTGCCGGCTTTCGTTGTTGCCGGTTGGCCTGCATCATCCCCACAAAAGTCTTTTTTATAGCTTCTTCTATAAAAGATCTTTCGTTTTTGCTGGCCTGCTGTTCCAAGTAATGAACTGGTTTGCTAAAATTCGGAACCTTCTTATGAATAGCTTCCTTCAGCAGGTCGATCTGAGCGTTTTGACAACCAAGGCTTAAAACAGTGGCCCCCGCAACATTGCTGTGGGTGATATATCCCGCCAACAGCCGGCAGAGCAGTTGAGCATCCTGCCGGGTGCCGCCGCAACCCATTTGATGCTTCAG
>JAOTYN010000380.1 GCA_029861825.1 Cyclobacteriaceae bacterium | reverse complement strand
TGGAATGCTTGCCTATAATGTGTATGTATTTGGAGATGATGCCTTAAGTGGATCTAACCAATTTATACTCCTCTTAGGGGGTGCAGTGGCAGCCATAGTTGGCTTTTTTAATAAAGTGTCTTACAAACAAATGCTTACCGAGGTTGCGGAAAATGTGAGGTCTACAACCGGGGCGCTATTGATCTTACTCATGGTTGGGGCGCTCGCAGGTACCTGGCTGGTAAGTGGCATTATCCCGGCTATGATCTATTACGGTTTACAGATTCTGAATCCGACTATTTTTCTGGGTGCATGTGTTGTAATATGCGCCATAATCTCAATTGCCACGGGAAGTAGCTGGACCACAGCGGCAACCGTAGGGATAGCCTTGATAGGGATTGGCGATGCGCTGGGTATTTCGCTGGGTATGACAGCGGGCGCTGTTCTTTCTGGCGCTTATTTCGGAGATAAAATGTCGCCCTTAAGTGATACAACAAACCTGGCACCAGCGATGGCCGGAGGCGAACTTTTTGGGCATATCCGGTATATGACCTATACCACGATCCCTACGATTACAATCACCTTAATAGTTTTTATAATTATCGGATTAAACCTGGAAACCACAGGCCAGGCCGATACAACTGCAATTCTGGAGTCTATAGATAAATCCTTAAATATTAACGGCTGGTTGTTTCTTGTTCCGGTAGCTGTAATAGTTATGATCATTAAAAAAACTCCGCCCCTGGTAGCCCTGCTGATCGGCACACTTCTGGGTGGGGTATTTGCCCTCATATTTCAACCTGATGTCGTTGCCGGGATCACCGGTACTAATGAGCTCACATTTGAATCAGGATATAAAGGAATACTGAAATCTATCACAGTAAATACATCCATCCCCACAGATAATCCGGTCTTAAATGATCTATTTAATGCTAAAGGGATGTCAGGAATGTTAGGGACGATCTGGTTAATCGTTTGTGCCATGGTTTTTGGTGGCATCATGGATGGCATCGGGGCACTTTCCCGTATTACCAAATCCTTACTTGCCATGGCAAAAACCACTTTTGGCCTTTTCGCCAGTACCGTTGGAAGCTGTCTTGCCTTAAATGTGACCGCTTCAGACCAGTACTTAGCCATTGTTGTCCCCGGAAAAATGTTTTCTAAAGCCTATGAAGATCGCGGACTCGCTCCCGAAAACCTTTCAAGAACACTTGAAGATTCGGGTACCGTCACTTCGGTGCTGATCCCATGGAATACCTGTGGGGCCTATCACAGTGGTGTTTTGGGTGTTTCTGTCGCTGACTATTTCGTGTACGCAATTTTTAATTGGTTAAGTCCGATGACAACACTTTTCTTTGCCGCTATGGGAATAAAGATCAAGCAATTGGTACGCGCATAACACGCATTAATTTCTTAATTTCGCAGCGAACTAAAATCTGAACTATATGGCTTCTATAACCTTGGGCGGAACGCCCGTAAATACTATTGGGAATTTACCTGCAGTAGGCAGTAAAGCCCCTGGGTTTACCTTATTAAAAAACGACTTAAGTACAGGGTCCTTATCTGATTACGAAGGCAGTAAAGTAATATTGAACATTTTTCCAAGTGTCGATACAGGAACATGTTCAGCTTCTGTCAGACAGTTTAACCAGGAAGCAGCGGAATTGGAAAATACCCATGTCCTGTGTATATCAAAAGATCTCCCTTTTGCTCAAACACGTTTTTGTGGCGCCGAAGGGATAGAGAATGTGGAAATGTTCTCCGACTTTCGGGATGGATCTTTTGGAGAGGCATATGGAGTAACATTTGGCGATGGAAAATTTAAGGGACTTCTTTCCCGATCTGTTGTTGTGCTTTCAGAAAATGGCACCGTACTTCATACAGAGCAAGTTGGAGAAACTGCAAATGAACCAAATTACAAAGCTGCCTTAGAAGCGCTGTACAATGCCTAAAGAAAGTTTTTGGAGTAACCGTGTGCGGGGTATCAAGGTAGCCTTTCGCGGGGCTTTTTTGCTGATACGCACCGAGCCCAGTATAAAGATTCAGGTATTCATTGCACTGATCGTTACTGCTGCGGGATTCTACTATGAGATCAGCGCTGTGGAATGGATCTTTCAAGTGCTGGCTATTTCCCTTGTACTGGGGATCGAAGGCGTGAATACGGCTATTGAAAAACTATCCGATTACGTACAGCCCGACTTTGACAAACGCATTGGTTTTATCAAGGATATTTCGGCCGGAGCCGTCATGTTCGTTTCCATAGGAGCCAGTATTGTGGGACTGATCATCTATATCCCAAAAATTTTTTAGTCGATGCACGTATTTTGGAGGCATACATTAATTTGTACTTTTGTAGCAGAACTTGAGGCTTAATGGCAAGAAAGAAGAAGAAATCCAGGGCTACCAAACGTAAAAAAGGCACTTCCTTTCGACCATCCAAACAAAACAAAATCATTCTGGGGAGTCTCCTGGTACTCTTTAGTATTGCCTTATTTTTTTCTTTTATCTCCTATTACTTTAGCTGGCAAGACGACCAAAGTTTGTTATCACAGTTTGCCGAACGCAATGAGCAGGCAAAAAACCTTTTGAATAAATTCGGGGCCAGCATTAGCCATTTCTTTGTCTATCGTGGTTTTGGCATCTCCTCTTTGATCCTTCCGGTGCTGCTCTGCCTTACCGGCCTATATTACTTCTTAAGCATTCCGATCAAGGGCATATTGAACAAATGGGTATGGGGTCTGGTTTTTATGATCTGGATTTCCATTACGCTTGGTTTCTTTGCTGCTGAACAACCCCTGTTAGGAGGTCTGATCGGATATGAAATGAACGACTTCCTTCAAGACTATGCCGGAACCATCGGCGTGCTCCTGATGCTCTTATTCGGATTGGTGATCATTATGGTCCGGCTTTTTAAGGTCACACCAGAAGAGATCGGCGCTTTTATCAAATCGAAAATTCCGGAACGGAAGCCAAAAAAGGGTTTGGAAGACACTTTCGATAATACCGTAGAGATGCCAGTGGAGGATAAAGTAATTGAGGTGATTGACACCTATACGCACAAGGAAGATATACCCGTAATCGAACCAGAAAAGCCGACTCCGTCAGAACCCATTCAGGAAGTGGAATCGGACATAGAAATGAAGGTTGAAGAAGTGACTGAAGAGAAAGAAGAAAAAGACATTCTCTCAGACAAGCTGGTTTCAGATTTTGGAGAATTCGACCCCACCCTGGAACTCGGAAGGTATAAATTTCCGCATCTCGACCTGTTGGATAAACATGGCTCAACAGGTGGGATTACCATAGACCAGGAAGAACTTGAGGCCAATAAGAATAAGATCGTTACCACGCTTAAAAATTACAAGATTGGTATCGCCCAGATAAAAGCGACGATTGGTCCTACCGTCACCCTCTACGAGATCGTACCGGAGGCCGGGGTTAGAATCAGCAAGATCAAAAACCTCGAAGACGATATAGCTTTATCCCTTGCTGCTTTAGGAATACGTATCATCGCGCCAATTCCCGGGAAAGGCACAATTGGAATCGAAGTTCCCAATAACAAGCCTTCTATAGTATCGATGCGCTCAGTCATTGCTTCTACAAAATTTCAGAAATCTGAAATGGAGCTCCCGATTGCCTTTGGTAAAACCATAAGCAATGAAACTTTTGTAGTTGACCTTGCGCGTATGCCACACTTGCTCATGGCAGGTGCCACAGGACAGGGGAAGTCGGTCGGACTCAATGCTGTGATCACCTCTTTGCTCTACAAAAAGCATCCGGCGGAAGTAAAATTTGTGCTGGTTGATCCTAAAAAAGTTGAGCTTACTCTTTACAATAAAATAGAGCGACATTTTCTCGCTAAACTTCCGGACTCGGAAGAGGCGATCATAACAGACACAACCAAGGTGATACATACATTAAATTCCTTATGTATTGAAATGGACCAGCGCTATGAGTTGCTCAAGCTGGCAATGGTAAGAAATATCAAAGAGTACAATACAAAGTTTAAGGCCAGAAAATTAAATCCGAATGATGGGCACAAATTCATGCCCTATATTGTGCTTTTAGTTGATGAGTTTGCCGATTTGATCATGACGGCAGGGAAAGAGATCGAAACCCCGATTGCACGTTTGGCCCAGCTTGCCAGGGCGACAGGAATTCACCTGGTCATTGCTACACAAAGACCCTCGGTTAATGTAATTACGGGAATTATCAAGGCTAACTTTCCGGCTCGAATGGCGT
>JAOTYN010000378.1 GCA_029861825.1 Cyclobacteriaceae bacterium | reverse complement strand
CAGTTTTATTGGATTTGATTCCATCGCACAAGCAGGCAGTGAAGCGAAAAACCCTCATCGAAACCTGCCACTGGCTATTGCCATTACCATCATTTCCGTAGGAGGGTTTTACCTGTTGTTTACTTCCGCGGTATATCACACCGTTCCCTGGTATTATGTGGCCGAACAAGCCGCGGGTCAGGACATTACTGCACCAGGACTTCTAAGTCCACTACTGTCTCCCACCCTGGCTGCTTTGATTATTTTAGGAGCGGCCATCGCCTTACTGAATGACCTGCCTGCTATGTTGCTTTCGGTATCCCGTTTAATGTTCGCCTGGGCCCAGGATGCTATTTTCCCCCGGAAATGTGCCGCCGTGCATCCAAAATATCACACCCCACATATGGCACTGGTGTTCAGCGGCATGGCCGCATCACTGGGTATTTTAGGAAGTCATTTCGCCGGTGATTTTTTTCTGGGCGTGGACATCATGGTCACCAGTATGCTGGTTAACTTTCTGCTGATGTGCCTGACTTTGGGCATGATCCATAAGGTCAATCCCACTATCTCCGAGGGAATTACCTTTGTGAAAAATCTGCGCTTGCGCAGGGTTATCAGTATCTTAGGAGTCATCTTTTTACTGCTTTTTTTGGCCATTCATTTATACAAAGATCTGGGTTCAGATATGCCCTGGTACTTCAAGTCTACTCCCATTTGGATCCTAGTGATGACTGCGGGCTCTGCCATCTACCTGATGGCTCCTAAAAATAAAAAGGGCAGTAGCGACATTAATAGTGGTATCGATCAAACTCCCAACCAATCCGTCACATGAGCGCCCTAGCCCATACCTCTGCCCTCTCATCAAATCTGGAAGTATCCAGAATCATAGGGGGTCTTTGGCAAGTGGCCGATCAGGAACGGACCGGTACCACTTTAGACTTGTCAACGGCTGCGGAACAAATGAACCATTACGTACAAAATGGTATCACCACTTTTGATATGGCGGATCACTATGGATCTGCTGAATTGATAGCAGGCTCATTTAATAAGGGCTATTCCGGCGCCCAGTTCCTCACCAAATGGGTGCCTGAGCCAGGCACGGCCAGCCGGGACCGGGTAAGATCCGCTATAGAACAATCCCTGCAGCGTATGCATACCGACAGCTTGCATCTGCTGCAATTTCACGCCTGGAACTATGCTGACCCTAGGTGGTTGGATAACTTATTTTGGTTACAGGAACTACAGGAAGAAGGTTTGATCAGGAATTTGGGCGTCACCAATTTCGACAGTGCGCATTTACATATGGCGTTGTGCAGCGGCATCAAAATAGTAAGCAACCAGGTTTCCTACTCCTTGATCGATCAACGGGCGGCTCAAGGGCTATCCCAATTATGTCAGGAGTTTCAGGTGAAATTACTGGCCTTTGGCACCCTGGCAGGAGGCTTTTTGTCCGAAAAATGTTTGGATCAGTCTGAACCTTCGGATCTTACCACCTGGTCTCAAATGAAGTATAAAAGGTTTATCGATACCGCCGGGGGCTGGGAAAGATTTCAAAAGGTACTGGCGACATTAAATACCCTGGCCCTGGAAAAAGATTGTACCATAGCCAATCTGGCTACCCGTTATATACTGGAAGATCCGGCAGTGGCCGCGGTAATTATAGGGATACGGCTGGGAGAGCGCAATCACAGCGAGGAAAATTTAAAGATCCTCAATCTGGAACTTTTACCTGGGGAGCGGCAACGGATCAGGGAATCCATCGCTCAACTTGACCCCATTCCCGGAGATTGCGGAGACGAATACCGCAAGCCGCCCTACCTCACCGCTTCCGGTGACCTCAGTGATCATATCGCATCTTTACCCCCACCCTATGCCATAGAACAAAAGGCCTCCGGCGTCAAAGTTTTCACAGGAACCGTCTGGGAAGAAACGGCGGGTTTTTGCCGGGCACACCGGCAGGGCAACCGCATTTTGATATCCGGGACCACCGCCACCCATGGGGACCGGCCCATAGGTGGGAGTGATCCCATGGCGCAGACCCACTTTGTTATCGATAAGATCGAAGGCGTACTGCAGTCTTTAGGAGCCTCGCTCGAACAGGTAATACGTACCCGGGTGTATGTGAGCCGCATGGAAGACTGGCAAGCGGTGGCAAAAGTGCACGGTCAGAGGTTTGCCCACATCCAACCGGCCAATACCCTGATCCGCGCCGATTTGATCGGAGATGAGTATTTGGTAGAAATAGAAGCAGAGGCGGAAATCATATAGATAAACAGGAAGGCGCATGCTGAGGAATAGGAGTTCCAGTCCCAGAGCATTCAGGCTCAGGTTTTAAATTTCAAAGGAGTCTGTGTACCCTAAAAGGGTTCGGTGGGATCCGCAAATATTTTTTTCATGAGTTCTGCACCTAGCAGAATGCCACCTCTCTTAAGTAATTCAGCACTCAACATTTTAAGGATATCCCCCTATCCTTCCTCTTTCTCCGCATTACCCACCGGCATGAGTTGATCAAAGGCCAATCCACTCCTGCCTTCTCCTCTTCCCACTTGTTTTCTAATTCCGTACCAGGTATAAACTTCACCATTTATCCAGCGTGTGCGCTGAAAAGACTTGTGAATCCTGATGCCCTCCCGTGGAATTTCCTCCTCGAAAATAGAATATGGTTTGGGGGGGTCTTCATCAAGTCCATGCCGCAGCAGTGAAGTCCTGGCTTCAATTTTTTGCGGTGGGTTGGGATCATTCTCCAGGATTCGAGGCATACTGGCTCGTTGTAGCTGGATTTCCCGGTTACTTCCTTCCAGGTGTACAGGAATGAAGGGTATCCACTGTTCCGGCACGGTATTGATGATTTGATATCGAAGGTCTGCTTGATATGCTATTTCCGGGGGTGGAACTGCCAGTTTATCCTTTAATTTTTGCAATTTGCTGTTGAATTCATGCCCAACCTCTTTGCCGGACTTGCTTTTACCAGTAGCCAAAGGCACCATCGATTCTACCCCCCACACCATATTCGCAATTTCGTCCCGCAACATAAACACTTCTTCTTGGGGTTTGCCCTCTAGCACTTTGTTAACGGTGGGTATGAGCACCAAACTTAAATCTGTTGGCACATCTTCTGTACCCTTAATATTCAAATTGAACATACCCCATTTTTCCCAATCTTCATCAGAACCCTTACCTGCGGCTTCGACCCAAATATTTTCGCCAAATACGTTGGTCACCATAAGCCCTTTTACGTCTGCAATAGTCCCTACCGGCATAGTTATGGGAAACATAAACCAATCATTAGCATAAATTAAAGCAAAATCCAAAACCATTAACTTGTTTAGATCGGTGGTGTCAGGTTTGATAAATCCCAGGTTGGTTTTCCAGTCCTCAAAGGTCCACCACCTGCGGTGAGGCATCCCTCCAAAGGTTACCGATGTAGGAATAAAACTTTGCACCAAATTTCCCTCCACTTCAGGGGAAGTCCCCTCAGGGTCTTCCAAATCACTGGTGTGGGGATCTATGTCCAGATTATACCAGTCCAAATGGCCGTGATAATATTCCTCCGCTATAAATACTTTTTCCGTGGATCCTTTTGGTGCCGAACAACGGAACTGGTGTTCCAAATAAGAAGGCTGCCAGGAAGGATTTTGGGTTTCTTTGGGTTGATAAAACTGTCTTTCGAACCATACTATGAATTTATCTGCCATTGCAGCGATTTCATTTTGCTTCGGAAGGGTATCGGCCGAAGGAATATCATCATAAGCATTATTGGAAGCACTCTCTTTGAGATATTGATAAAATTTAAAACCATCCATATTTCTGCCCGCCACTGCTGAAAAATGTTGCCAAACCTTGACATGGGCAGTAATAAAAGCGTCGGATTCTTGGTCGGCTTGGGGGGAGCTAATTTCATATCTGGTTATCTGCAGATATTCAGCCTTGTAAGTGAGATCTAATGTCGTTACCATTTTTAGCCATTGACGGCCCATTAACAGGCGTATATCCAATGACACATTATTTTGACCCATTATAAAGGGGATCGGTTGGTGTTCTACTTTGGTCTCCAAAGGCAACTTTGGCTCCATCCAAATGGAATCCCCATTTTTTGCCTGATATTTGGTGAGTTTTGAGGTCGCCAGCTGGAGTTTAGCCAAAACAGGTGAAGCGGCATCATCTCCAATAAATTCACCCATTTGCCACTGCTTGGAAAGCATCCATAGTGCATCCCGCACTTCAGCTTTAAGTGCCCGGTCGAAATCTTCTTTTCGGGGCCGACCTTCCA
>JAOTYN010000377.1 GCA_029861825.1 Cyclobacteriaceae bacterium | reverse complement strand
TCCACAGATTTAAAGAAACTCTGAATATTGGTAGTACCATTGCTCAGGGTTAATTGTCCTTCCACTTGATAGGTGGTGACACCTCCGTAAACGGTACTTTCGGAGTTAGTGATCTGAAAATCTCCATTGGTTTCAAATCCTTGTGCTTGTACAAGCCCTCCCAACTTGGTTTCAAGTTGTAAAGATTGCCCCTCTTCCAGCCCATCAACTATAAACCGGCGTTCCAAACCGGGGTTTTTAGTTCTTTCCACATATTCTGGAGTTTCCTTGACGGTGATGGTCTGATCTCCGTGGATCATCTGATAGGAGAGAGTAACCTGATTATCTTGAAACATGTGCCCCAAATAATTCATTTCAACAGGTACTGATTCTCCATTTTGGTTCAAACTCCAAGACGGTTTGCTAGGGGAGTTATTTACAAAATCGAACCCGAAACTGTGGGGCTGGGGGCCGTGCTTGGTGGTGTAGACGGCACCATCGAAATTTACTCCTCCTTTCCAGGCTTTATACAACTCACATTTCTGAACATCGTAAGCGGCCCACAGGTTATCGTGCAGGGCCATAGTGATCATACGGGGGCGTTCATCCAAAACAGAACGGAATACCCAGGGCTCACGCGGTCGTTCCGTAGAGGTAGTATCTTGACAGGCCCAAAACCCACATAATCCCAACAACACCAAAGTATATCTCATCATTAGTTTAAATTCCCAGTATTTTACGATTAGTTTCCTCATCGGTACTTCCTCCTGCGAAATCGTCAAAGGCTTTTTCGGTAACCCGGATGATATGGTCCTTGATAAAATCAACGCCTTCCTGTGCTCCCTGCTCAGGGTGTTTCAGGCAGCATTCCCATTCCAGCACTGCCCATCCATCGAAATTGTACTGGGTAAGTTTGCTAAAAATGGCGCTAAAATCTACATGGCCATCCCCTAATGAGCGGAATCTTCCCGCTCTGTCGGTCCATCCCTGATATCCACTGTAAACTCCCACTCTTCCGGAGGGGTTGAACTCCGCATCTTTCACATGAAACATCTTGATATGTTCGTGGTACAGGTCAATATAGTCCAGATAGTCTAATTGCTGGAGCACGAAATGACTAGGGTCATAAAGCATCTTACAGCGGGGGTGATTCCCGGTGGCTTCCAGAAACATTTCGAAAGTAATCCCATCGTGGATGTCCTCTCCGGGATGTACTTCGTAGCAAGCATCTACACCGCATTCATCAAAATAATCCAGGATTGGTTTCCATCGATTGGCCAATTCCTTAAAACCGCTTTCCACCAAACCTGCGGGCCGTTGGGGCCAGGGATATACAAAAGGCCACAGCAGAGCTCCTGAAAAAGTAGCGTGAACCTCAATACCCATATGCTCACTGGCCTTGGCGGCGTAACGGACCTGCTGTACCGCCCACTCGGTCCTGGCGGGAGGATTGCCGTGTACTTCCGCTGGGGCAAAGGCATCGAACATAGTATCATAAGCAGGATGTACCGCCACCAGCTGACCTTGCAGGTGGGTAGACAGTTCAGTGATCTCCACACCCTGTTCCCGGGCTATCCCTTGCAGTTCCTGGGCGTAATCCTTACTCTCTGCAGCTTTTTGCAGGTCCATGCAGCGCCCGTCCCAACTGGGGACTTGCACGCCGATGTAACCCAGGTCGGCGGCCCATTTACAAATAGATTTAAAGTCATTGAAGGGAGCTTCATCTCCCATGAATTGCGCTAGAAATATAGCGGGTCCTTTAATGGTCTTCACGTTGTGATAAGTTTATTTCGGTTTCTGATTAGATGGGAATTCGTTACATCATGGCTACCCATTTTTGATCACTCTTACTGGCGGCTACCACGGTCTCAATAAAGGCCATACCTCTCACACCGTCATCGATTCCCGGAAAGTCATGGTACAGCGGATCAGGTTCATCCCCGTTGAGGACACTTCTTAAAGTACGGGCAAAGTTGCGATAAATATTGGCGAATGCTTCCAGATATCCTTCCGGATGGCCGGCAGGAATACGGGTATGGGCTTGAGCGCTTTCACATAGATCTCCCACTCCGGTGCGCAGTACCTTCAGACCGTCATTGGACTTAAATAAAAGGGTGTTGGGCTCCATTTGATGCCACTCCAGGCCACCAGTCTCCCCGTAAATACGGATGTTCAAATTGTTTTCCTCTCCCACGGAGATCTGGCTGCAGTGCAGAATCCCTTTGGCTTCATTGTCGAAGTGCAACAGCACATTGCCATCATCGTCCAGTAAACGACCTTCCACAAAGGTGGTAATATCGGCACATAGTTCTGTGATCTGTAATCCGGTAATATATTCTGCCAGGTTCTCCGCGTGGGTTCCAATATCTCCCATGGATCCAGCGGCACCTGATTTGGTGGGATCGGTACGCCAAGCGGCCTGTTTTTGACCTGAAGCTTCCAACAAAGTAGAAAGCCAACCCTGAGGGTACTCTACCACTACTTTGCGAATAGCTCCTAGCTGACCAGTGCGTACCATTTCGCGGGCCTGCTTAACCATAGGGTATCCGGTATAGTTATGGGTAAGCCCGAATAACAACCCGCTTTCAAGGGCCACTTTTTGTAGTTGTTTGGCCTCTGCCAAACTAAAGGCTAGAGGTTTATCACAAATTACGGGAAATCCGTTTTCCAAAGCGGCAATAGCTGGTGGCACATGGACATGGTTTGGGGTAACAATGGACACAAAATCCATTCTTTCTCCCAGAGGTAATTCCTTCTCCACTTCCATCATTTCCTGGTAGCTCCCGTAGACCCGGTTTTCCGGTAGGAACAGTTCTTTTCCGGATGCTTTTGACTTTTCAGGGCTTGAACTAAAAGCGCCACAAACCAGTTCAATTTCTCCGTCTAGTGCAGCGGCCATGCGGTGGACGCCTCCAATGAACGCGCCTTGGCCACCTCCTACCATTCCCATGCGCATTTTACGATCGTTGGGCATATCTCTGTATTTCAAGGTTAAGGTTGCTGGATATTTTTTTGCAAGAAATAATAATAGCAAGAATTACAAACAATTAATAGTCTAGTATTGAATTAATTCCACCCCCCACCAGTTGTTTGCGAATTCTATAAAAAAAGCCTCTGAAAATTAAAAATCACTACTTTTTGGGGGAGGTGCATCTGGTGACCCAGGAGTGGAGTATTGGTGCAAATTTGTTCTTCATCAAAAATTATCCCTATTTTAGTCAGCGTTAAAACCAAAACCTTAAACTAATGAATGAATCTGCCACTGCTCAATCTGTTGAGGATGCACCTGATATGAAACTATTCCAGGGCTGTTTCATAGCCTTAATAGCCACGGCGTTCGGGTTCATTGCCCGTGTCTTGACATCCTCTGAATGGGCCGCTGAATTTGGATTCATCCGGACCCAGAGTTGATAAAATTGTTCTCAAGTCAACTTTAAAACTCCATTCATAATGGCCACCTTCAATCGCCAATTTGAAACTAGATTTCTAAAATCAATACGAAAACCACTACGCATATGACAAACGCACAAAGGCTTTTTTACGGAAGTTGCTTCGCCCTCATTACCACAGCTTTATCTTTTAGTATTAGAGCAGGAATTCTGCCACAATTAGGAGAAGAACTGAGTTTATCTGCCCAACAATTGGGCTTTATTAACTCTATGTGGTTCTTAGGCTTTCCTATTTCGATGGTCATCGGAGGCTTAATTTATCATAAGGTAGGTGGTAAAGTAATCATGCAGTTTGCTTTTGTGGTACATGCATTGGGTATAATACTGACCATATATGCAGGAAGTTATTCGATACTATTGATCTCTACCTTGTTCATCGGTTTGGGAAATGGATGTACGGAGGCAGCTTGTAATCCTATGATTGCGGACACGTACAAGGGGGTGAGAATGAGCAAAATGATGAATCGTTTTCATATGTGGTTTCCCGGGGGTATTGTTATTGGCAGTTTGGTTTCAAAACTCATGACCGATAATGGCATGAGCTGGCAATCGCAGATATGGATCATCTTGATACCCACTATTTTGTATGCCTATTTCTTCTTTGGCCAACAATGGCCTAAAGCCAAAGAGGCAGATGCGGCTACCTTATCAGGTAACTTCCGTGCCATCATTACTCCGCTATTCCTGTTCATGTTCGTTTGTATGGCCCTGACCGCCATTTCAGAATTTGGACCACAACAATGGGTAGGACTTATCTTATCGAAAAGTGGTGCCCAACCCATGCTCATCCTAGCATTGGTAACCGGTCTTATGGCGGTGGCAAGATATTTCGGAGGAGAG
>JAOTYN010000032.1 GCA_029861825.1 Cyclobacteriaceae bacterium | reverse complement strand
ATAATATCAAGTAATATCATTGGGAGTCCCGACTAGTCCGGACTCCCTAAATCCTCCATATCATGACACGCAGCTTCACAAAAATCGCTTTTACCGATAGTGTTAAAGCGGCTCAGAAAAAATATGGCTCCAGGGAAATCTATCAAAATGCCGGTGATTTTGGTCCGTCCAAGCTATATCAGAAAGAGATCTCTTTTATCGAGCAACGCGATAGCTTCTATCTTTCTACAGTGGGCCAGAACGGATGGCCATATGTACAATTCCGTGGAGGTCCCAAAGGGTTTCTTAAGGTACTGGATGAAGAAACTATTGGGTACGCCGATTTTAGGGGAAACCTGCAATATATAAGTACCGGTAATTTAGAAGCGGATAATCGTGCCGCCCTAATTTTGCTGGACTACCCCACCCGTCGTCGTTTAAAGATCTGGGCCCGGACGAAAATTTTGGACCCGGCGGCGCACCCTGATTATATGAAGAAAATCAGTGACCCTCATTACGGGGCTAAAATAGAACAATTGATGATCTTTAAACTTGAGGCCTTCGACTGGAACTGCCCACAGCATATAACCCCCCGATATACCGTGGATGAGATTAGGAGCCTGATAAAAACAAATCCAGAGGTTCTGAAAGATATTATTCCCTTACCCGGATAATCAATTAGCTGAAATGATTTGCAGGTTTTTTATCATGCAGCCAGCCGCGAAACCAGCTGTACCCCGAATCCGCAGTGCCACATGACCTCCTACAGGTGGATCTTGGTCTACATATTCGAACATCTTTTTACCATCTATAGCAAGCCACAGCCTGTTTCTATCGCGACCGACCTCCACTTCATAATATACACCAGCTATCATGACATTTTCACTTGCTTTAGCCAATATGCCCTTGGCAGGATGGTGTCTTACAAAAGGGGTGAGTCCGTGTGAGGCATTCTTAAAAGCAAAAAAATAGTTGTCGGTTTTTTGGGACCACAACGTCATGCCGCCGCCGTAAGTTTCCGGGATGTTAAGAGATTCGGAGGTCCCGGGATCGGAAACGCTAAGCATGGCAACCAGCACTGTTGCCGGGGTCAGAGCCAGTACGTGATAGCGCAATATTATCTGATTTCCATATGATTTCGGGCTTACTAACATAACTCCCTTGGTTCCCGGTGTCTCCCGCAAAAAAAGTTGATCACCCCATTTGCCGACCTCTCCTTTGCCCCACATGGGCCAGTCCAGCAGCTCATCCGTAGATATCAATTCCTTGACAGGTAATTGTTGCGCCCATCCCTCCAATGATAGCCCCACTAATATGAATATGACAATTAGTGATTTAGCTCTCATAAGGCAGATAATCTAAAATATGCCGAACCACCTCCAGTCGGGCTTCCGGTTTACTGTCGGCGCTAATTACGATCCAAGGAGCATTTTTAGTATTGGTCTTTTCGAACATTTTTTCTTTGTACAAGGTATACTGGTCCCAAAGCTCCTGGGCACGTCTATCCACCGCGGTCATTTTCCATCGTTTTAAAGGATTGATTTGGATATCGTGAAAACGACGCGCCTGCTCTTCCTTGGAAATTGAAAAATAGAATTTTATCAGGTAGGTACCGGAAACCTGTAACATCCGTTCAAATTCATTGACCTGGCCCATAAAATCTTGATATTGTTGTTCGGTGCAAAATCCATTCACCGGTTCCACCACCGCGCGGTTGTACCAACTTCGATCGAAAAGCACCATTTCACCTGGTTTGGGTAAACGCTCCACATAGCGTTGAAAATACCATTGCCCTTTTTCCAGATTGGTTGGTCTAGGCAAGGCCACCACCCGGTAGTTACGGGGATTAATATGAGCGGTTACCCGTCGTATGGCGCCTCCCTTGCCTGCAGCATCGCGGCCTTCAAAAAGGATCAGGATCTTCTTTCCTTCGTTGATGGTCCAATTTTGCATGTCGATCAGTTTGGCCTGCAAACCTCGCAATTCATACTCATATCGGGCCATTCTAATGGCTCGTTCTACATTTAGTTTTTTATCTCCCAAAAGATACCTTAATCCTATGGGTGTATTTATGAGCTTTATTTCCTCCTCGCTGAGTTGATATCTCCCTTTTATAATATCCATTTAAATATCAATTTGCTCCATGTGTCGGTAATATCTAAGTATTATGTTGGGATCTGGTATAACCGTAGTTCTGGCCTGGGATTTTCCCTCATAATCGAATTTTGATAACACGTAGCGCATACTTTCCAATCGTGCCATTTTCTTGTCATTCGCCCTTACAATGATCCAGGGGCTAAAAGCCGTATGTGTTTTGGAAAACATCTCTTCTTTGTAGTGGGTATATTTATCCCAGTATTCCTGACCTTTAATATCCACGGGGCTGAATTTCCAGACCTTTAAAGGATTCTTCCGCCTGGCATCAAAGCGCTTTTTTTGTTCGTTCTTTGATATGGAAAACCAGAACTTAAAAAATATCAAACCATCCTCATATAGCATATGTTCAAACTCCGGAACCTGCACCATGAATTTTTGATATTGTTGGTCGTTGCAGAATCCCATAACCGGCTCCACCACCGCCCGATTATACCAACTGCGGTCAAACAAAACGATCTCTCCCGGATTGGGCAATTCCTTGATGTATCGCCGAAAGTACCATTGCCCCTTTTCCACTTCGGTGGGCTTGTCCAAAGCTACAATGCGCATGGAACGGTGACTTAAATGTTCGGCAAAACGCTTTATGGCTCCCCCCTTACCGGACGCATCCCTACCTTCAAACAACACCGCCACTCGCAGTTTATTACGGGCAACCCATTGCTGCAGATTTACCAGTTCTACCTGTAACAATCGCAATTCCTTCTCATAGCGAATAAATCGCGTTATCTTTTCCAGGTCAAAGGCTTTTTGCTCCGCTAGCTCCAGCAACTGCTTCTTCTGAGGATTATTATTTAGGTCTTCCTGCGAAAACATACATTCTTAATTATTACTTGTTAAATGTTAATTGTTATCATATCCATCTGCGCACCCTTCGTTTATACTGCTCATACTCCTCCCCAAACTTTTCGGTCAGGGCCTCCTCTTCGGGTTTTATCTGGAACTCGTTAATATACCAAACAAAACTGATCACCCCAAGAATGCCCAACCCGTTGGATTTCCAAATTACCCAGGCCAGTAAAATTAAAGTCAATCCCAAATACATGGGATTACGGGTAAACCTATAAAGCCCGCTATCCACGATCTTGGAGGCTTTTTCCACACCTACCGGATCCAGGGTAGTGCCCGCCCTGCGAAACAAACCCGCAGCTACAACTCCCAACACCACACCGGCCGTTCCAATTACCTGAACCAGGGCTAGTCGCCCGGGAACCTCGATTTGGGTCTGTGGCAAATACTCCGCCACCAGCCACACCAGAAGTACGTGCACCAAAAACACAATTGCCGGTGGTATCTTTAATCTCATAAATCATCAATATAAAGAATTTGCCACATTTGTGTGTGGGAAAAAGTCATTTCTAATTGTATATTGGACGACCCCAGAACTAAAGTGAGACACTTTCTAATTGATACCGATACCGCTTCCGACGATGCAGTGGCCCTGATCCTGGCCCTGCAAAATCCACAAATTCAAGTAGAGGCCATTACGGTAGTTGCCGGGAATGTACCCTTGACCCAAGGCATACAAAATGCTCTTTACACCGTCGAACTCTGTGGTAAGGAAATCCCGGTATTTGCAGGGTCTGAAAAACCCCTGAATAGGCCGCTGGAAACTGCACAATTTGTTCATGGTGACGACGGCATGGGCGACATAGGCTTGCTGTTACAAGGCCGTGAACCGGCCGCGGGTGATGCCCTGGAGGTAATACCAACACTTATTAATCAGTTGGCCGGTGAAATTGAATTGGTGACCCTGGGACCCTTAACAAATATCGCAAGGTGTTTACAGAGCGATCCCTCCTTAGCCCAAAAAGTGAAACTATGCACCATGATGGGAGGTATCGGGCGTGAACACGGTAACATCACCCCGGTGTCGGAATACAATGTATGGACAGACCCGGAAGCCGCACAGATAGTCTTTGGCTCAGGGATCCCCTTGCGGATGGTAGGCTGGGACATATCCCGCAATTATGCCTGGATGGATGAAACAACAGCTTCACAAGTTAGGGCCATCAACACACCGCTATCAAAATTCGCCATGGACATCCAGCAAACCGTAAATACTTTTGCAAAAAACGTCTCCAAGCTTCCGGGTTTTGATCTACCCGATCCCATTGCCATGGCCATCGCTATCGACCCTTCCCTAATCTTAGAAAGCAAGCGTCTTTATGTGGAAGTAATTACAGCCAATGATGTGACCAGGGGACAAACGGTAGTGGATCACATGAGTATTTTGAATCGCACTCCCAATGTGGAAGTGGTTTTGGAAGCCTCCAGAGAAAAATTCTTGTCCATGCTTAAAGGAGCTTTGTGATGAACTTGGCGATCCTACCCAAAGTCGAATTGCATTTGCATCTTGACTGTTCCCTGAGTTTTAAACTGGTACAGAGGCTGCGACCTCATACTACCTGGGAAGAATACCACCAGTCCTTTGTGGCACCCCCCAAATGCAGGGATTTGGCTGATTATATTGAACGGGCAGTGTCTTCGGTGGCCTTAATGCAGACTGAGGAAAACCTAAGATTGGTAGTAGAAGACCTTTTCGAACAGTTAGTTGCTGACAATATCATTTATGCCGAAATGCGTTTTGCCCCTCTCAGTCATTTGAGCCAGGGCTTAAGTGCTGAAAAGGTAGTGCAAACGGTAGATGAAGCGGTGCAAGCATGTATTGACCGGACGGGAGTCCAGGCGGGGATCATTCTTTGCACCCTCAGAAATTTTAGTGAAGAGCAAAGCCTGGAAACGGTTAAATTGGTAAAGAAGTTTCAAGGTACCCGGGTAGTAGGATTCGACATTGCCGCTGACGAGGCGGGATTCCCCATCGACAATCACATCAAAGCTTTTCAATATGCCCGGGAAAAAGGGTTAAACTGTACCGCCCATGCCGGTGAGGCCCGGGGGGCGGATAGCGTTTGGGAAACCTTGGAGCATTTTCGCCCCCATCGAATTGGCCATGGGGTGCGATCAGTTGAAGACCCTAAACTATTGGAGTACTTGAAAACCCATGGAGTTCACCTGGAAGTATGCCCCACCAGTAATGTACAAACCGATATTTTTGAAACCATCAGAGAGCACAACATCGATACCCTATATAATTCCGGGGTTTCATTAAGCGTCAATACGGATTGCCGTACTATTAGTGATGTGAGCTTGAACAGTGAGTATCAACTTTTACAGGAGATCTTCGGATGGGTCAAAGGGCATTTCTATAGATGCAATTGTGAAGCCGTGAAGCATGCCTTTACCTCCGATAAGGTCAAAAGGAAGCTGGAAGTAGAATTAAGAAAAGCTTATGGTGGGGAGGCAGTTTAAAAAATTCATTGTTAGCGATGCTAATTCTTGTTGCACTGATAATGGGATACCAAATTATATAAACAAGTCAAGATCAAAGAACGAACCGCATTTTTATGAAAAGACGAAAATTTGTAACCGCCGCCGCTGCCTCCAGTCTGGTATCACCCCTAGCTTTCGGGGCTACCCGGTCCCAGATGGAAGATGATCACGAGATCTATGATCTAAGCACCTACGAGCTGACCTTCGCCAGTAACCGTCAAGCGCTACTGGACTATTTAAACCAAACCAAAGCTCCTTTCGTCAAGAAGAAGGGGGCCAGGAGTTTTATGATGTTCATGGAAGTGGGCGATCCGGAGCCCACCAGACTCTGGACCTTGACCACCTATCCGGATTTGGTCAGCTACCACCATGTGATCGCTTCCCCAGCACAAGCGCAACTTCAAGCTCAATCGGAGGCCTATGCAAAGGCAGGCCAGACTTACAACCGTATTTCTTCAAGTTTGTGCTATGCATTTGAGGGTCTCAAACAGATGAAAGACCCCATAGCTAATGCTCAACTATTCGAGTTACGCATCTATGAAGGTGTTAATGAGGATGCTGTACACAGAAAAATTAAGATGTTTAATCAGGAAGAACTGGATCTATTCTACCGGGTAGACCTCAATCCCATCTTTTTTGGACGTATGGTGGTGGGGCCCTACATACCTTCACTGGTATATATGCTGAACTTCCGGGACATGGATCACCGGGAAGCTGCCTGGAAGGACTTCTTGGCGCACCCGGAATGGGATAATATGAAAGTAAAGCCAGAGTATGCCCGCACTGTTTCCAATATTCGGCGGATTTTTCTGAAGCCTCTGTAGATCTTACCGCACTGTGGAGCTCAGATAATTTTGTATATTGATTTAAAGTCCTCCCTAATGACCAGGATATTATCTTTGACGTTATTTCTTTGGTGCACGCTTCTTGTGCAGGGTCAGGAGTATGATGTTGTGATCAAAGGTGGCCAGGTAATAGACCCCAAAAATAACCTCAATGAGCTCCTGGACGTGGCCGTGAAAGACGGCAAAGTGGCGGCTGTGGCCGCGAATATTCCTGTTTCAAATGCCACTACTGTCATTCAAGCCCAGGGGCTGTATGTTACTCCGGGATTGATCGATATGCATACCCATGTTTTTCAGGGTACCGACGTGGATAGTTATCTGGCCAATGGCCTGGGAAGTCTTCCTCCCGATGGATTTACCTTCCGCGCGGGAGTCACTACGGTGGTAGACGCCGGAACCTCCGGATGGAGAAATTTCCGTCAATTCAAACATCAAACCATTGATCAGGCTCAAACCCGGGTTTTGGCTTTTATCAGCATTGTTGGGGCGGGGATGTACGGACGTCTGGAAGCCCAGAATTTAAACGACATGGATCCTGTCTTAACAGCCTTCATGATCGACCTCTATTCCGAGCATATTGTAGGAGTAAAAAAGCACCATTATCGGGGTGATAATTTTACCCCGGTGGAGCGGGCGGTAGAAGCCGGCAACATGGCCGGAGTACCGGTGATGGTAGATTTTGGAGAACACGATCCTATGCTATCTATTAAGACCCTATTTCTGGAAAAGCTCCGGCCTGGCGATATCTTCACCCATACCTATTCTTATACCAACAATCGGGAAACGGTAGTGGACGAGAACAACCAGGTAAAACCTTTTATTTTCCAGGCACAGAAGCGAGGGATCATATTCGATGTAGGGCACGGTGGGGGCAGTTTTATCTGGCATCAGGTGGTCCCATCCATCAAGCAGGGATTTTTGCCCGATGTTATTAGCACCGATCTTCATTTTTGGAGCATGAATGCCGGGATGAAGGACATGACCAATTTGCTTTCGAAATTCCTTAATCTGGGTATGACCATGGAACAAGTCATTGGACGAAGCACTTGGGAGCCCGCTCAAGTCATCCAACGGCCGCAGTTGGGACATCTTTCACCGGGTGCCGAAGCCGATATAGCAGTATTCAGATTGCATGAGGGTGATTTTGGATTCATGGACGCCCGGGGACGCATGATGAAAGGCACCCAAAAACTAGAGACCGAGTTAACCTTGCGAGCGGGCAAGGTAGTTTGGGACCTTAACGGTCTTTCGGTCCCTGCCTGGGATACAGAACCTCTAAAATACTGATGTTCGAATTGTTAAAATATAGCCTAATACTGGTTTGGTGTTTTTTATCACCCCCCATGTGGGCTCAGCAATATGATCTGCTCATCAAAGGAGGAACGGTCGTTGATCCAAAAAATAACATCTTTGAGCCCCTTGATGTAGCTATACTTGAGGGAAAGATTCAAGAAGTCTCATCTCAAATCGATCCCCAGACAGCCCGGCAGGTATTAGATGCCCGCGGTTTATTAGTGTCACCGGGCTTAATAGATGTGCACACCCATGTGTTTGTAGGGGGGCGCGAAGGAATTTTTGCCGGGGGCTTTTACAGTGTAAGTCCCGACGATTTTTCCTTTCGTACAGGCATCACCACTATGGTGGATGCCGGCACGTCAGGTTGGCGTTCCTTTCCGGAATTCAAAACAAAAGTCATTGATGCTTCTCAGACCCGGATCTTGGCTTTCTTGAATATCGCAGGAGCTGGCATGATTGGCAAGCCCGGCGAAGAAGAATTGTCGGATATGGAAATTGAAGCCACCCTTAATATCATTAAGCAATATCCCCAGACCATCGTGGGTGCCAAAATCGGGCACTATACGGGCGAAAGCTGGGAACCATTCGACAAAGCCCTGGATGTGGCCCGGCAGGCCAAGAAACCTTTGTTCTTGGAGTGTCATCTCCCACAGCTACCCCTGGATCAACTACTGGACAAAATGCGACCAGGAGATATATTTACCCATACCTATGGTGCCGTGGATGACCGGCTGTGGCTACTGGATGCCAATGGCCAAGTATTGCCATCAGTACAGGATGCGCGAGAAAAAGGCATTTACTTTGATGTGGGTCACGGCGGTGGCAGCTTTCATTTTAAACTGGCTCAACCAGCAGTACAACAAAATTTTTATCCACACTCTATGGGAACCGATCTTCATCGATTCAGTATGAATGCAGGTATGAAAAATATGCTTAATATCATGTCCAAGTTCTTAAATATGGGTATGGACCTGCCTGCGGTCATCGAAGCCGCCACCTGGAATCCAGCCCGCATGATCCTGCGGGAAGACCTCGGTCACTTAAGCATAGGGGCTGAAGCCGATGTGGCCCTGATACGGGTGCGATCCGGGGAATTTGGATTTGTAGACGCCGGGGGATATAAATTAACCGGAGATAAGTTGCTGCAGTCAGAATTGACCATAAAAGGGGGAAAAATAATGTGGGATTTAAACGGGCTTGCCGCCAAACCATTTAAAAACTAAAACGGACCAAAGTCCTAAACCATAAGATCATGAATCGCCGAGAAATTATCAAAAGCCTCTCCGTGCTACCATTTACAGGAGGGCTACTTTATCAAGACGAGTTATTGGGTAGTACTGTTTCAGCTACACAAGACAATATTTATCGCTCTATTGGAGTGGAACCGGTCATCAACTGCCGGGGAACTTTTACCATTATAGGTGGATCCATCGAACGACCGCAGGTTTTAGAAGCTCAGGAAGCCGCCTCCGGCCAATTCGTGCAGTACGACGAACTGGCTTACGGAATTGGAAAACGCCTGGCAGAGATCACCAAATCCGAATGGGGTATGGTAGCTGCTGGATGTGCCGCCGCCATGAAGCATTTCACCGCTGCCTGTGTGACCGGGGGTAATCCTGAAAAGCTCATTCGCATCCCTGATCTCAGCGGATTCGACAAATTTGAAGTCATTATTCCCAGACATTCTAGAAATAGTTATGATCATGCGGTCCGCAACATCGGGGTAAAGGTCATCACCGTTGAAACTCCCGAAGAAATGAGACAGGCTATTAGCAAACACACTGCCATGATCTATATGATTACCAGCCCGCGGTCGGCCACCGGCCAGCCTTTTTCTTTGGAGGTGATGGCAGAAATAGCCAAGCCCCATAATATCCCCATTTTGGTTGATGCCGCGGCGGAGGACCTCACCATTCCCCCGGTGCATCTGGCCAGGGGAGGAACGGTTGTGGCTTACAGCGGTGGTAAAGCTATTTGCGGTCCACAGTGCGCCGGGCTGTTGTTGGGAGATAAGAAATTGTTGCAATCAGCCTGGCAAGCCAGTTCTCCACATCATGGGCCCGGCCGGGACAATAAGGTGGGCAAGGAAGAGATGATGGGCATGCTGGCAGCTGTGGAAGCCTGGACTACCCGAGATCATCAAAAGGAATGGGATACTTGGGTGGAGTGGCTGGATTATATTACCAAACAGGTAACCAAAGTGAAAGGAGTGACTACGGAGGTCAAACAACCACGGGATCTCAATAATCGTGCGCCGATGCTGGTGATCAAATGGGATCCCCAAAAAATGCGCATTACCGGTGAACAGGTAGCTGAAGACTGTGCCCGCAAACCTCCTAGATTGGCTATCGGAAGCCAAGACAATGAACAAGAGGCTTCTGTGAACGTCACCCCCAACCAAATGCAAGCTGGACAGGAGAAGATCGTAGCAGAACGCTTGGTCAAATTACTAAAGGCCAAGAGGTCACCCCTGAAGAAAGAACTGAAGGCCCCGGAAGTAGATCTTACGGGCCATTGGCAAGTTGATATCGAATTCTTCAGCTCCACCAGCACCCATACCCTATATCTACAGCAAGATGGGAATTGGTTGCAGGGTACCCATCAAGGTGATTTTGATTCGCGTGAGGTTTTGGGTATGGTAGAGGGAAAACAGGTTAAGATCCGCAGTGGCTTACACATCCCCGGCGATCACGTTACCTTCTTATTCCATGGTACTGCCGAAAACGGCAGCATGAAGGGATCTGTGTTTCTCGGTGAATATCTCAACGCGAAATTCAAGGCAACAAAGGCTACCTACTCCGTTAAACGAAAAAACATTAGCGTGCCTGGCGGACCGCCCTTAGCTACCTAGACCCTGCTTTATGGTTTGCGCAGCGCTTTGATCTCCCGGGTGCCCTGATAAAGAATACAGGCCATGGCCCGGCCATCCTCCCCTATCACAAACTCCAGGGAGGACGGTACTTCCTTCATGAAAAATTTCACCTGGGTTTCTGCCAGCATTTTGGCTTTGGGTTGTCCAGTGGCTTGAGTTACCAAACTTCCATCTTCCACAGTAACCGTAAGGTTGAATCCTGGCTGGATCTCATAGGTGCCCTCATATCGTGCCAGGACTTCCGGGGCCACCTCTATCGCCACTTTTTCAGCAGGCAATGCTCTGTCGGCCATGGCCCCTTTCACAGCCTCTACACCCCGGTCATGAAAAGTAACGGAAATGGGTTCTGTTGAGAGATCAAAATGCAGCTTGGTAAAGCCTCCTTCAAAATAAAAGGTCTCCTTATCTGTGGGGTAAATCTTTAATTTGGAGCTACCTTCCCTTTGACTATATAGTTGACCCTCCTCCAACGTGATGAAACGGGTGACGTTATCCTCATAGTCATAGACGCCCACTAATGATTCCTTAATTTCAGATGGCAATTCCGTTACTTGGTCCAGGTAGTGGTATGGTTTACCAATAGCTAAGGCGGCCAATTGCACGGTAATGTCGGTGGGGCTATTACAGTTGCAATTGGTAAGGATCACCACCTGTAGTTCCTCCTCTGGAATATATATCTGATAGCTGGTATAGCCGAAAATCCCGCCGCCATGCTCTATGGTGGCAGTGCCATTTATTTCTGAAGGTCTGAAGCCATACCCGTAGTAGGAAGGTTTTCCATTATTCAGAGGATGATCGGTATAGGCATTTTGTAAGGTTTGCTGCTTGACAAATAGTTCATCACGCAACGCTTTTTGCCATTTGGCCAGGTCGTCGACGGTCGACATTAAAGAACCTGCGGCGTAAGGCAATGTCATACTCAAATAAGCGGCATTGCTGAAGCTATCGGCTTTCTGATATCCGGAAGCCCTATTTACTATCAACTCCGACTTATGCCCATAACGGCTATGGGCCATTCCAGCAGGTGAGAAAATTCTCTGCTCCACAAAATCTTCATAAGTCATACCGCTGAGCTTTTCAATAATATATCCCAGAAGAATGTAGCCTGAGTTGTTGTAGCGATATTCATCACCAGGATTAAAATCCATAGGTTCATTCTTAAAAAAATCGATAAGCTCTGTGGGGGACATATCCTGGCGGGCAATGGCCATGATGTTCATGGATGTGTAGCTTTTTATCCCAGAGGTGTGGTTCAGCAAATGATGTATAGTTATTGGATGATCCTGGGTGGGATAGTCTGGTATGAATTTGGTGATCTCGTCGTACAAGGATAGTTTACCCTCTTCCAGCAAAATTAAGATGCCTACAGCAGTAAATTGCTTGGTGATGGACCCTATTTCAAACACGTGATCTGCAGTCATGGGCACACCCAGCTCCATATTAGCCATTCCGAAAGCCTTGCGGTAGATCACTTCCTCTCCCTTCATAGCCAGTACCGCTGCCCCCGGCCTGTTTCCGCCGTACTTTTCCAGCAGCAGCTTATCAAATTGTGGGTGAAGATCCTGAGCTGATAAACCTGAAGAGTATAAAGCCATACAAAGGAGAAAAGTTATGGATAATTGAAAGGTGCGTTTCATTGGACAATATGGATTAGTTTTCTAGTTAGACTTTTTGATTCAACAACTGGTTACGCATTCCCTCATTAATCTGCGGAAACCCTTAAGGGTACTACAGCTCTGTTGACCAACCCACAATCTCATGAGTCCATGCCCGGCAAATGGGTATAAAAACTTTTCAAACTATTCCTCAAATGGAGGTAATAACGTAATTTGTGTGATTGTTGTCACCTTAAAAACCAGTATTGGGCCAGAAGTTTTACCTCACTTTACAGATCTCCTTGATTCTCTGTGTATTATGGAATACCCAAACGGGGTATGCCCAAAGCTCAGAGATAAAGACAGGGATAAAGATAACTGCAAGCTTTCCAAACGTTCCCTTTATACAAGCGGTGGAATCTCTGGAAGCAAAGTACCCCATAAGATTCTATTTCAAGGCAGAATGGATTGATGACCTACGGGTTAATGTTGCCCTGGATAGTGTCTCTGCTTCTCAGGCAGCCCGCCTGCTTTTAGCCCAATCTTCCCTTTCTTTTTATTTGGTGAATGAGCGCATGATCATATTGTCACCAGAAAGCCTGCAAACCGCCTCCGACGATCAATCATTATTTGAGGTCAGTGGAATTTTAAAGGACGGTAATAGTGCCGCACCTATTTACCCAGGTACAGTATATTTTCGAGGCAGCACAGAACGAAGCGCCAGCACCAATGCCCAAGGGTTCTTTAATGTGAGCCTGCCTTACGGCCAGTATAGCGTGAAAGCCCTGGGTCAGGGATCCTTTGAAAGAAATTTTGATGTTGATGTTTTCCGTGATACCTATTTGGAGTTGGAACTGCTTGAAAAAACCATTGAGTTGGAAGATGTAATCATACGAGGCACCGGTATTGATGATAATATTACGGGCACTAATAGCGGCAGGGTTACGGTAAATATTGAAACGCTTAGTAGTATGCCGGCTTTTTTAGGAGAAGTGGACGTAAGCCGAGCCGTCATTACCATCCCGGGAGTAGCTACAGTGGGAGAAGGAGCCACAGGTTTCAATGTACGCGGAGGCAACCTCGATCAAAACCTGATCTTGATGGATAATATTCCACTTTACAATTCCTCGCATTTGCTGGGGTTTTTTTCGGTGTTTAACCCTGACTTGATCCAGAGTTTTACTCTTCACAAAGGTGGTATCCCAGCACGTTATGGCGGAAGGGTTTCTTCCGTATTGGAGGTGAGGCAGCAAACTTCCAATAAAGACGTCTTCAAACTTAAAGCCAGTGCCGGATTTGTAACCAGTAAACTGTTCTTTGACATTCCCATAGTTACAGAAAAATCCGGACTGCTGCTGGCCGGCAGAGGGGCTTATCCGGGTTGGATCATAGGTCAAATTGAAGATCCAACACTGAGAAAAAGCAATGCCAACTATTACGACATCAATGCCAAATTTGATTACGTCTTCAATGACAAGAATCTTCTGGAGTTCAGCGGCTATTACAGTTGGGACAATTTTAGCTTTGCAGAAGACACGGTCTTTGAATACCGCACCAAGGCGGCTTCCGTACGTTTTGAACATGTACTCAAAAACGAGAGCACCTTGGAATTTTCCAGTTCATATTCCGACTTCCAGGCCAGCTTACATAATGACCTGATAGGCCAACAGTCGGAAACCACCAATGGTATGCTGCAAGTAAACAGCAAGCTTATATACCACCATCAATCTTTGCTAGGTCATGAAATTGAGGCTGGTGTTGATTTGAGCTATTACCAAACCCGGGGAGCCACCATTGTACCCGGGGCCAATTCCGCGGTCCAACTGCAACAGCTGTCAGATGAAAAGGCTTTAGAATCCGCTATTTTCGTGAGCGACAACTTTACATTATTGCCTCAGCTAAGTTTGATGGTGGGGCTACGGTATTCACAGTTTCACATCATCGGTGCGGGAAGCTACCCTATCTATGACCCCAACCTCCCTCGCTCGACCTTGAGCATTATTGAAACATTAAACCTGAGCAGTGGCACATTTGAAAAGGTAAGTTCCGGTATTGAACCTCGGGCCGCCGTTAATTTTACTTTAAATCCCCATACGGCTATCAAACTTGGATATAATAGGACTTGTCAATATGTCCATTTATTATCCAATACTGTGGCCTCATTGCCCACAGACACCTGGAAGTTATCCGGGCCCAGCCTGGAACCTCTCATTGGAGATCAAGTTACCCTTGGCCTGTTTAAAAATTTCAAGGGCAACACCTACGAAACTTCCATAGAGGGATTTTATAAAGAGATTCAGAATATCATAGACTTTCGGGATGGCACTGAAATATTGCTCAATGAGCAAGTATTGCATCAAATACTTCAGGGTAAAGCCCGTTCACGAGGCCTTGAGTTTAGCTTGGTGAAAAACAATGGCAGCGTTAGAGGTCGAATTGGCTATACCTACTCCTTGTCGGAGATCTCATTTGATAGTCCCTTCCCTCAAGAACAACTAAATGGAGGGGCGTTTTTTGCAGCAAACTTCGATCGGCCGCATCAACTATCAATCGACAATGAATTTAAACTGAGTCGCTTGTGGACTTTGTCCAGCTCGTTTACCCTAAATTCAGGGCGTCCGGTAACCCTCCCAGGCTCTTCATTTTCATACGGAAATGTAAGGGTCTTTAGCGATATTACTCGCAACAACTATCGTATTCCGGACTACCACCGATTAGATTTGGCAGTGACCCTAAAAGGAAGCAATAAGAAAAATAAAAAATTCGAACACAGCTGGACGTTGTCGGTTTACAATGTTTATGCCCGTAAAAACCCTTTTTCAGTATACCTGAATGCCCCTAACGGGATATCACCGCGGGTATTCCAATTGTCAGTACTGGGAACAGCTTTCCCGTCATTAACCTATAATCTGCGGCTCAAATGAGAACAAAAGCGCTCTTCATGATTCTGTTGTTTGCTGCCTGCGTGGATCCTTTGGACGTTGACATCAACGATATTGAGCCTAAGGTGGCCATCGAGGGATTGGTAAGCGACCAAATAGGGATGTCCTTCGTCAATGTCTCAACTACCGCCGATATTCAAGGAGTGGGTGCCAACCTTTTAGGCGCAGGAGCCGCGGTACTGGTGACCGATAGTAATGGCCAGCAGTATGCTTTTAACGAGGTCACTCAGGGGCGATATTTTCCTGCAGATCCTGGATTTGTGGGCACGGTAGGTCGTTCTTACACTTTACGAGTGACCACCAGCGATGGAGAACAATACCGGTCATCCACCGAACTGATGCCCCCGACAATAGCCATTGACCACATGTATGTGATTTTTCAGGAGTTTATCGATGCTGACACCCAAGTAAAAACAGGAGCGCACCAGGTAGTATTGGACATTCCGAATTCCGGAGGGCCAGATTTCTTTTTTCGGACTTTTTCCCGGGGTATTGCTCATGTGTTTTCACAGCCCGGTGGAGAATGCGGGGGGTGTGAAGAATGCTGGGACCACCGGGTTCCGGTAAACAACCGGGTGGTAAGCGGGACAAACCAGGGACTGGATAATGCTTTTAGTATAACTGTAGCTTCCATAGCATTTGACTTTCGGGACGAGTATTTCGTAGAAACCACCTTGTTCTCCCTAAGCAACACCGGATTTGATTTCTGGTCCTCTGTCCAGGACCAATTAGAAATTACTGGGACTATATT
>JAOTYN010000376.1 GCA_029861825.1 Cyclobacteriaceae bacterium | reverse complement strand
TATTACTGCTGACACTAATTCTAGCAGGAGTTTCCATATACTATCTGGAAAATGTAGGACAAGCATCGGAAAGGATCCTGGAAGAAAACTATAGCAGTGTTAAAGCCTCCGAGGGTTTGATCGTTTCTTTAGCTAAGGTCGATCAGATTCTAGCCAAGATCTGTCTGGGTTCCAATTACAACGAAGAGATTTTACTGGAAATACTGGAAAAAGAAAAAGTGATCTTTTCCAATAATCTGGATATCTGTAAGACCAACATCTCCGAGGTGGGTGAACGGTCCCTGGTTAATGATCTGGTGGATAAGTATGAGGATTATGAGCAACAACTGCTTGACTTCAAAACTACCAGTGACCGCGTGGGGCTTTACTTTTCTGTACTGCAACGTAAGAATGAAGTATTACGAGAAGCCTGCGAGGAGCTCATCGCCCTCAATCACAGTGCCTTGAGCAACAAGGACAAGGTCGTACAGAACCTGTATTTCAATGCGAAGGTGTACGTATTTTTGATCCTTATTCTGGTATTGCTGATATCGGGGTTGGCCATTTATAAATTCCCTCAACTTATTGTCAAACCTATACTGGACGTAACAGAAAAGATCAAAAGGGTGTCTGAAGGTGACTATGAACAACAGATCCCAGTGGATTCCGATACTGAACTGGGCAACTTGAGCAAAGCATTCAATATAATGTCTGTAAAGCTTAAGGAATTTGAAGAGTCCAATCTGGAACAGATCAAAGCGCAGAAAACCCGTATCGAAACCATTATTAAAAGCATTAACGATGGCTTGGTAATCCTCAATGAGGATAAGGATGTGATTTTGGCTAATAACGCAGCTTCCGAAATTCTGGGTATTGACGAAAACCGCTTGATCGGGCAAAACGCCGTGGAACTGGCACAGACCAATTCCGTTATGCAAGGTCTGATAGAAACTTTAGAACAAAACGGCAGTGGAGAATCTAATGTCGAAGCTGATGAAGAGCAATCTTCCAAGAATTTTATTAAGGTAGAGCAGAATGACAAACAGGAGTTTTTTACCAAGGATGTGATTGATGTTCAAGACGTCGACGATCACAGTAAAAGTCTTGGCTATATCCTGTTGTTGAAGAATGTTACTTATTTCAAACAATCCGATGAGGCCAAGACCAATTTTATCGCTGTGGCTTCGCATGAATTCAAGACACCGCTTTCAGCGATTAACATGTGTCTGATGCTGTTGCAGGACAAGCGGTTCGGTTCACTGAACCCCGAACAGGATGAGATTGTGGCCTCTATGAAAAGCGAGGTACAACGCTTGATAAAAATGGTCTCTGAACTTCTGGATATCTCTAAAATGGAAACGGGCAGCATCGAGTTGGACAAAAAGCTGGTATCGCCCAAAGTGCTTATGGATTATTCGTCATCTCCATTCGATGTTCAATTGAGTGAAAAGAACATAACGCTAGAGCAACAGATAGATCCAGGTTTGCCGGACTTTCTGGCTGATACCGAGAAAATATCCTGGGTGTTGATCAATTTTCTAAGCAATGCCATCCGCTACACCCCCGAGGGAGGAACCATCACAATAGAAGCCAATCAGCTAAATGGTAATGTGGAGTTTGCCGTTAAAGACAGGGGGCCGGGTATTCCAAAACACGATCTTAATAAGGTCTTCCAACGGTTCGTTCAGCTAAAGACCAACGGTAAGAAAAATGATAAGGGCTTAGGCCTGGGCTTAGCCATTTCCAAAGAAGTGATCACCGAGCATCACGGTGAAATTGGAGTAGAAAGCGAAGAAGGTGTAGGAAGCCGTTTTTACTTTACCATTCCTTTGGAGACCGTTTAAGAGGACTTCATCATCCGCATCAGCTTGTTTGCAAAGATAAAATCCTGTAGCTCCTTAGCTTCGGCCTGGGAGATGTTTTCGCTGGACCCTTCCCATACTTTATAGCCCTGATGCATGAACATGACATACTCGCCGATCTCCATCACAGAATTCATATCGTGAGTAACCACGATAGTGGTGATCCCATATTCCTTGGTGATTTCCTGAATGAGATTGTCGATCAGTATGGCAGTTTGGGGATCAAGTCCGGAATTAGGTTCATCACAAAAAAGGTATTGGCTATTGTTGACGATAGCCCGGGCAATCCCCACCCGCTTTTTCATACCTCCGCTGATCTCTGAAGGCATTTTTTGGTTTACATTTTCCAGCCCCACCCGTTGTAGACAGAAATTGACCCGATCGAGTTTCTCGTCCACTGTCATGTCCGTAAGGATATTGAGAGGGAACATAATGTTTTCCTGTACATTTTTGGAGTCAAAAAGTGCCCCTCCCTGGAACAACATGCCGATCTCCCGGCGAATTTCCGTTTTCAGGTCCCGGTCGGCATGAGTAAAATCCCGGCCATCGTAAAATACATTTCCCTCATCAGGAGCTATTAAACCCACTATACACTTCAGAAGTACTGTTTTGCCAGTGCCGCTGGCACCTATAATCAAGTTGGTGCGGCCGGCTTCAAAACGACCGCTGATATCATGCAATACCTCCTTGCCGTCAAAAGACTTTTTGATATGTTCAATCTCAATCACTACAGTAATAGCTGGGCTAATAAGTAATCCGCTAACAAGATAGCAATACAGCTATTGGTAACCGCACTGGTGCTGGCAATACCCACTTCCAAAGCGCCTCCTTTGGTGAAAAAGCCCTTGTAGGCGGAAATGCTACTGATCAAAAAAGCAAATACCACTGATTTGATCATAGCGAATTTGATGGTAAACGGATTGAAATCCAGACGAATACCGTATATGTACTCCTGCTCAGTGATAATGTTGGTCAAGGTTCCGGCCAAATAACCCCCGTAAATCGACAGGAACATGGCCAGGATCACCAGCAAAGGATACATCAGCACTGCTGCAATGACCTTGGGTAAGACCAGGTACGACACACTGTTGATCCCCATTACTTCTAATGCATCGATCTGTTCGGTAATGCGCATGGTCCCCAAGCCACTGGAAATACTGGAACCTACCTTCCCAGCAAAAACAATGGCAATCACGGTAGGGGCAAGTTCCTGAACGGTCATATCCCGGACCAGAGTACCGATGATATAGTCCTGTATCAGTGGGCTTACCAAGTTGTATGCCGTTTGAACGGCCGTCACCGCGCCCATAAAGGTGGATACGATCACTACGATAAATATAGATCCCACTCCCACCAATATCGATTCGTCGATTATCAGTTTCACATATGTTCTGAAAGACTCTCTATTCACAAAAAGTGACCCTAAGAACATGAAATATTTACCGATACTTCTCATTAAAAATCTAGGGGAATAGCTACATTTAGTAGATTTAAAAGTAGGCCCTTTAAGCTATATATTCTGCTTGTGTGGCGATCTGCAGCAAATATACTAAAAACTGCGAGTTATTAATTTTTAAAGAATCTCAATACTATGAGTGAACGTGAAATGGTAGTGGTCACCGCAGGAAGCAGGGGTATTGGCCGGGCTGTGGTAATGAGAATGGGGCGGGAGGGGTTTGATGTAGTAACCTGCTCTCGGGACCGCGCCAAGTTGGAAGCCCTTCATGCTGACTTTGAAGCACAGGGGTTTGATGGTAAACTGCATTATCTGCCGGTCGATCTTTCTAATAAATCAGGAGTAGGGTCATTTTTGGAATTTGTAGCCTCTCAAAACCAGGAGGTTGATATGCTGGTGAACAATGCCGGTGGTTTTGTACCCGGTAAAATTTCAGAGGAACCTGACGGTAACCTGGAACATATGATCGATTTGAATTTATATAGTGCCTACCGGGTGACCAGAGGTATGCTGCCAAAAATGATCCAAAGGCAAAAAGGCCACATTTTTAATATGTGCTCGGTAGCTAGTATTATTCCCTACATGCACGGGGGCAGTTATTGTATTGCTAAATTTGCCCTATTGGGGTTCTCCAAAGTACTGAGAGAGGAATTGAAGGAGCACCAAATCAGAGTTACCTCCATTCTACCGGGGCCAGCCTTGACCGACAGCTGGCAAGGGGTTGAATTACCTCCGGAACGGTTCATGCCGGCTGAGGACGTAGCATCCTGCATCCGCGATGCCTATGCATTGTCTTCCAGAACAGTGGTGGAGGAGTTAGTGATCCGGCCCCAACTTGGGGATATTTAGTAAACCGGGAAAAACAAACAAATTATCTTTTTTAAGGTTAATTTTACGTAAAACCAAATTCCATGTCGTCCTCCACGGATCTTATTGACCCCCGAGCTTATTGCAACAGTTTGACCCGGTATTCCCGTAGG
>JAOTYN010000031.1 GCA_029861825.1 Cyclobacteriaceae bacterium | reverse complement strand
TTCATAAGGAATATCCCGGAAATCACCATAGAGGTACAGTTTTCCGCTATAGTAACGGTAGTGGAACAATTCAGCATCTTTTTTAGCTGTCTCCACCTCGATCACCGGATTATCTGAAAGTTCCTCTTGGGCCAATGCTGCCGAAGGCATTTCCAGAGACTCCTCTTGCACGGTTTCATCAATGCTGGGATCAATTATGTTCGGGCTATTTACTACGGGTGAGGCTATTTCTTCCACAACCTCTTCTTCCACAACCTCCTTCGAAGCTTCAGTTTTTGCCAGCGGCTGGGCTTTAGTCAGGTCAGCCTCCTTGATAGCAGTTGAGCTTTCGGCAATTTGCTCCTCAGTGATCTCGTTACTTTTACTCTCAACAGGAAGTTCTTGGATCTCGTTGGCAGTGGTGGATTGTTCCAGGCTTTCATCAATAGTGATCTCCTGGGTGGTCAAGGACTCTTCAACAGGGACATCGCCCGTGTAAAAGTACAGATAGGATCCCAAGCCTATTATCCCGGTCAGTACGATGGCGGCGGCAGTCTTTACTCCTACTAAAACAGTAGGGCTCATAGAGACCGGTACTTGATCCAGGCGGGCCTTTAGTTGTGATTTCCTAAAGTCTTTCAGGGAGTTCACAATATCCTGCTGAAGCTCAAATTCTGAGCGCAGCACGGGATCCGTATGCAGCTGGTTTTCAAACTCCAGCATCTGATCTGGACTCATGCCGCCCTCCAGATAGGATCCGATCAATTCGTTATGGTTTAGGTATTTACTCATGATTAGTCTAAGAAATCACTGGCCTTATAGTTGGATTTTACCAATTGATCCAGTCGTTTTTTACATTTATATTTTTTGGTTTTAGCTGTGTCAGTACTTGAGAAATTCAGTTTTTCTGCTATATCAGTCATCGACATTCCGTCGAAGTAGTAATAGGATAAGACCTTTTGACAGGTATCCCCTAATTGTTTGATGCATTCCCTGATTATCCTGGCACGTTCCTCCTGGTCGTGATCCATATAATCCATCCCGTCTTTCTCCTCACTGCTCAGGCGGCTCTTTCTATCCAATTCCTTTCGCCACAGATTCTGACAGATACTGTACAGATAAGTGCTTAGTTTTGAAGTTAATACTAACTTTCCACTTACCGCCTTCTGCCAGACCACAATCAATGCTTCCTGATAGATGTCTTTTGCTTCGTACTCTGTGCCGCTATTGGATATGACCAACTTGATCATCATCCTATAATATTTCTGGTACAGATACTCTAAGGCAGATTCATCTCCATTCTGCATTTTGGCAAGAATCTCACCATCTTTCATTACTTCCGCCTTTAGTTAATACCAATTTCACCCAAAATGTAACCGTTTCTTTCACTTTATTTGTAATCGCCAGTGGTTACTGCTCTATTTGGTGCTAAAAATACGGTTATTATCCTTGATTTGCTAAAATATAAACTGCAATCCAAATCGAAATCTTACATAGTAATTTTTAAGCCCTTATAACTGGTTAGGTCATGCTCTCAAGGCGTTAATAGCTCAATTTGATGCTTTTGCCCAGGTTTGAGAACGACCTAGCCAGGTAAATCCCAAGTAGCCTCTAACCACTAAAGATCCATTCTCTACCCATATCTTACACTTATACACTTTTCCGTTTTCGGGATCTAAAATTTCTCCATTTGTCCAGGCATTTTCCACCTTTTTTAACCCCTTTATGATCTCCATACCAATGATGGGTTGGTTTTTTCTGGGATCTTTATCGTCGCACTCGGAACAGGTAGCCTCCTGTTGTTGGGGGTCGCTAATGGCAACTACTTTACCAAAGACCTGACCCTTCTTGGTATAGATCTCTACTACGGACTTTACCTCCCGAGTCTGATCGTCCACCGTACTCCACTGGCCCAATACATCCTGTGCTTTAACGGGGACGGAGATGAACAGCCAGAGGGCAAAGGGCGAAATCAAGGCACCAATATTCATATAATTATATAAATGAAAAAGGAGCTGAATGGTTCATTCAACTCCCTTAAGAAATAAATAAATTTCAACTTAAATTTCCTGGAGTTCACTTTGCGCGGAACCTTTCAGTTTGATTTCTTTTTGAGTATCCGGTAGCACCTCACTATGGTGATCGATCACGGAGATATGGGGAGCAATAACCAGTGACACAATGGACATCAGCTTGATCAGGATGTTCATAGAGGGCCCTGAGGTGTCTTTAAAAGGATCCCCTACCGTGTCGCCGGTAATGGAGGCCTTGTGTGGCTCCGAACCTTTATATTCCATTTTACCATTGATTTCTACGCCTTTCTCAAATGATTTCTTGGCATTGTCCCAGGCACCTCCGGCATTGTTCATAAACATCCCCAATAAAACACCTGATACAGTCACACCTGCCAGCAGACCACCCAGAACCTCAGGTCCGAAAGAGAACCCAACGATCACCGGTACGATCAAGGCAATAGCACCGGGAGCTAACATTTCACGGATCGAAGCTTTGGTAGATATCTCAACGCACTTATCGTACTCCGGCCGGGCGGTGCCTTCCATAATGCCGGGAATATCCCGGAACTGACGTCGCACTTCGTTAACCATATCCATAGCAGCCCTTCCTACGGCGGCGATGGCCAAAGAGGAAAAAATAAAGGGGATCATACCTCCCACAAAAAGACCTGCCAGTACATCGGCTTTATAAATATCAATAGAATCGATTCCTGCAATACCCACGAATGCTGCAAAGAGGGCCAGTGCTGTTAAGGCCGCGGAGGCAATGGCGAAACCTTTTCCGGAAGCAGCAGTGGTATTACCTACGGCATCCAATATATCGGTGCGCTCCCGTACTTCTTCGGGCAGCCCACTCATCTCCGCAATTCCACCGGCGTTGTCGGCTATTGGACCGAATGCATCGATGGCCAGCTGCATGGCCGTGGTGGCCATCATTCCGGCGGCACAAATGGCTACACCATAGAATCCGGCTAACTCAAAAGCAACATAAATCCCAGTAGCCAGCACGATGATAGGCAAAAAGGTTGATTCCATACCCACAGAGAGTCCACCGATAATATTGGTGGCATGTCCAGTGGAGGATTGCTTTACAATGGAGTTAACGGGGCGCTTGCCCATTGAGGTGTAGTACTCTGTAATAATACTCATTAAGGCTCCTACTACAAGTCCTACAAAAATGGCCCAAAAAACATCCATAGAGGAAAACTCTATTCCGCGGTGGGTCATGGCTTCGGGCAGCATCCAGTTTACAAGAAAATAGGAAGCAATTACGGTCAGAATAATGGATCCCCAATTACCTTTGTTAAGCGCGTTTTGCACGCTGCCACCTTCTTTTACGGTTACCAGAAAAGTTCCCGCCACTGAGAACAGCAGCCCCATTCCGGCTATGACCATGGGGAGCAGTATAGGGCTCAGCCCCCCAAACTGATCAGTACCGGCGTCTATCTCTTGCCCCAGCACCATAGATGCCAGGATGGTGGCTACGTATGAGCCGAAAAGATCCGCTCCCATGCCGGCAACATCACCTACATTGTCGCCTACGTTATCGGCAATGGTAGCTGGGTTTCGGGGATCGTCTTCTGGGATTCCCGCTTCTACTTTTCCTACCAGATCGGCCCCAACGTCAGCGGCTTTAGTATAAATACCTCCTCCTACGCGAGCAAAGAGCGCTATTGATTCAGCACCCAGGGAGAATCCGGCCAGTACTTCGATGGCTGTTTTCATCTCAATCCCCGTCACCCCTACGCCGGAGGGCACAAATATTTCCATTAACACAATGAATAGAGATCCCAGTCCGAAAACGGCCAGACCTGCCACTCCCAGGCCCATAACAGCGCCTCCTGTAAAAGAGATCTTCAAGGCTTTGGTTAAGCTTGAACGAGCAGCCTGAGTGGTGCGCACATTAGCTTTAGTGGCGATTCTCATACCAATATAACCTGCCAAAGCGGAGAAAAACGCTCCAATAACAAAAGAGATGGCAATGATAGGATGGGAGTCCGGGACCAGGGTTCCTGAATAAGCTAGTATAATTCCGGTGATCACCGCAAAATACGCCAATACCTTCCATTCCGCCTTTAGGAAAGCCATAGCTCCACGAGCAATGTAAGCAGCTAGTTCCTGCATGTTTTCATCCCCAGGGTCTTGCTTGGATACCCATAAAGACTTGACAATCAGCACTAAAATCCCAATAAGACCCATGGCTGGAATGACGTACACAAAATTATCCATAGTGTATAAGTTGTATGAAATTCAGAATAGATTCGTTAAAACCCCCCAAAGATAGAAGAAGAGAAGGGAATATAAAATTATTACCAGGAAATAGGCTTTACAGAAGAGGAGGTTCATTGGCCCCCTGACGGAATTTATCCAACAGGGTATTCAAAAGTTTAAGCTCTTCGGGGTTCAGGCTGTCGAACATGCGATAAAATTTACTAATTTCCAGGTCGGTTTCTTCCAGTAATTCCAATCCAGCCTGGTTGATGGTAATTTCAACTTCTCGCCGATCATGACGACTCTGTCGACGGTCGATCAGATTCTTAATGCGCAGACGTTCCACTATACGCGAGGCATCAGACATCTTATCCAGCATGCGTTCCTTAATCAGGTTTAAATTAGCAGCATTGGGATATTGCCCACGTAGGATCCTCAACACATTGAACTGCTGTCGCGTAATGCTGCGGCTCTTGAAGAACCCTGACATCTTATTGATCAGAAAGCTGTAGGTGTAGATGATATTGACCAGGGCTTTATGGTTTTCGTCCAGGAACTCCTTTTGAACTATTTCGTCCTCTAACCGCATAATCGCCGTTTTTAACCCGTTTTTTTGTACAATTTTAATAAATAGTTAACTATTAATAAAATTAAGGAACTCCGCACGGGTATTCGCCTCCTTAAATTTACCACTGAAATGGGCCGTACCGGTGGTGCTATTGGTATCCCCTACACCTCGTGAAGAAACACAAAGGTGGGTGGCATCAATAACCACTCCTACACTCTCGGTATTCAGTGTTTCCTTCAGATCTTCAGCTATCTGCATGGTAAGTCGTTCCTGCACCTGGGGCCTCTTGGCATAGTATTGCACGATACGATTTATCTTGGAAAGACCTATTACTTCCCCTGTGCTGATATATCCCACATGGGCTTTGCCAATAATGGGAACAAAGTGGTGCTCGCAGTTTGAGTAAAAGGTGATGTCTTTCTCTACCAGCATCTCGTTGTATCGGAATTTATTAGCGAAGAGCTTAGCGTGTGGCTTGTTCTTGGGATTCAAACCACTAAAGATCTCCTCAACGTACATTTTAGCTACTCTTTTAGGAGTTCCGCTAAGGCTGTCGTCGGTCAAATCCAGACCTAGAATAGACATGATCTCCCTAAAGTGACCTTCGATCAATTTCTTTTTTTCCGAATCGTCCATCTCAAAAGCGTCGGCTCGCAATGGGGTTTCCACGGAGCTGGCAATATGCTCTTCGCCAATTTCCTTTATGATCGGTTCAGTCCGCAGGATATTCGACGATATTTCTTTCTGTTTCATACAAGGTTATTTTTAAATCAAATTTCTCATCTATCCTATTTCTCAGCTTGTGCCATATGACATACGCTATATTTTCAGCGGTTGGATTTAGAGTTTTAAATTCTGCGAGGTCAAGGTTTAGATTACGGTGATCAAAGGGTGTAATTACTTCTTCCTTAATGATATCACTGAGCAACTTCATGTCGAAAAGGTATCCGGTATCGGGATCCACCTCACCGACTAGTTTTACCAACAGCTCATAATTGTGGCCATGATAATTTGGATTGTTGCATTTGCCAAAAATTCTTTGGTTCTGCTCATCCGACCACTTTTTATTATGTAAACGGTGAGCCGCATTGAAGTGTTCCTTTCGTACTACCGCAGCTTTCATAAGCAACAAACATAATTAAAACAAAAAATGTTTAATAGTGTCACGCTTATTTTTGACCGGTTATTCGATTTTGATTGTCTATCTATTATGCGAATGATGTTGTGAAATGGGCAGTTTTAGCTATAATTGAGCATCAATTTCTTATGCCATTGGAAGTTTCCGCCATATATCGTCAATTGGACCGCTATTGCGAGCAGGGTTTGAAGATGTTTACTTCATCCTCTTTCCAAAGTCATAGCACGGTGCTGCTACACTTGTTGAGTCAGTATTCTGAGAATGTACCAGTTTATTTTATCAATACCGGGTACCTTTTTCCAGAAACCATAGCGTACAAAGACCAAATTAGCCAGCTGTTTAAACTTGAGGTTATTGACATTACTTCTTCTACTTCCAAGAACATGCAAAAGGATGCCCAAGGCAAGTTATTATTTGCCAGCGATCCCGATTATTGCTGTTATCTGAATAAGACCCAACCTATGGAAACGGTCCTGAGATCTCATGATGTATGGATTAACGGGGTTAGGCGTGATCAAAACCGCTTTCGCCAATCATTAGCTCCAGAGGAATCCGCACCATACGGTAGCCTTCGATTTCACCCCATGTTGGATTGGACACCCAAAGATATTTACAAATACCTGAATGATCACAAGATCCCCAGGAACCCCCTGGACCAGCAGGGCTTTTTTAGCATCGGCTGTGAACCCTGCACGCGTAAGCGCCACCCCGAACTGGATGAAAGGGAGGCCAGATGGTTTGGTATGAGCAAGTTCGAGTGCGGATTACATACTGACTTGATCAAAAAATCATGAAAATCTTATTAACCGGAGGTGCGGGATATATGGGTACGGGACTAACCAGCTTTTTAGCGGCCCAGACCCATCCCCATGAGATCGTTATCTATGACAACCTCAGTCGTGGAAACTACAACCTGTTTATAGGAGATGGTTTACACAATGCCCAAAAAGTAAGTTTTGTTGAAGGGGATATCCTGGATTCCCGAAAACTGAGAAGATCTCTGGAAGGGGTGGATGTGGTCGTGCATTTGGCGGCTAAGGTCACTACACCTTTTGCCAATGCGGATTCGCATTTTTTTGAGCAGGTCAATCATTGGGGAACAGCGGAGTTGGTCTACGCACTGGAAGAATCGTCGGTCAAGCGATTGATATACTTGAGCAGTACCTCAGTTTACGGCCGCAGCAAAGAGCTTGCAGATGAAAGCAAGGTACCTAATCCCCGTACCTTTTACGGAATCAGTAAATTGAGAGGAGAGGAACACGTGCAGCGACTGAGTGATAAGATTGAAACCTATATTATTAGGTGCGGCAATGTTTATGGATATAATAAAAGCATACGTTTCGATTCAGTGATTAATCGGTTTGTATTCGATGCTAATTATAAGGGCCGCATATCCGTAAACGGGGATGGCACTCACGCCCGGGCTTTTATTCACATCAACATGATCACTGAGGTTCTGGCCAAGCTCATAGAGGCCACTATACCACCTGGTGTATATAACGTAGTAGCCAGGAATTTGCAGGTTCTGGATCTATTGGATGTACTGAAGGAGTTATACCCGGAATTGGAGTTCATATTTATAAATCAGCACTTGAATCTGCGGGGTATTCGAGTTAAGCCCCATGACTCTATCTTCCAGGATCTTCAGATACCAGGTGCAGGCAATCTGCTGGAAGAAATAAGGGAGTTTGCTGATGCACTTCCCTTTGGAATCTTAAATTCATAGTTTTTTAACGTAAACCGGGGGATCGCCAGGGCTTAGGACCTGCGTTTGATTGTACATAAGCGTTCGGAGACCTGTTCGAATTAGAACAGCTTATAGTAAATCTTACTCCTGTTTTTAATACAATCTTCTGATAGTCAGCAAGATGGTTATTTTGGCATAATGATTGGCCCACTTTATGACACCATCACCGACCAAAAATGGAAAACAGCATACACAAATTTCGCAAGAGAGCAGGTACCTGGGATGTATTCAACATAAATGTGTACGACCGCCAACTACAGCTAGTTTTTAGCGGGCAATTCCGGGAAGGGCAAGAACCGCAGGCACAAAAATTATTACAGAATTGTTCATTATTATTTGATGTACGGAATACTAGTTATTACCTGAGAAACTATTAACGAGGAACTGGTCAAAAGAAAACCCTGTAGTTTCCGCTACAGGGTTTTTTATTTTTACTGCCAAGGGTGATCAACAAAGCTCCTGATAGACTTCTATCAGGTGGTTCCCGATCATTTCAGCGGTACGGCCTTCAATATGATGTCTTTCCACAAAGTGTATGAGATCGCCATCTTTGAAAAGGGCGATGGAAGGAGACGACGGAGGATAGGGGGCAGTATATTCACGCATCTTGCTAACTGCCTCATGATCCACCCCTGCAAACACAGTTGCCAGAGTGTCGGGCCTTTTCTCACTGTTTTCTATGGAAAGTTTTACTCCAGGCCGGGCGGCTCCCGCCGCGCAACCACATACAGAATTAATGACTACTAGAGTGGTGCCCTGGTGAGAATCCAAGTGAGCCACTACTTCCTCGGCAGACCGGAATTCTTCAAACCCTGCAGAGGTCAGGTCGGTACGCATGGGTGCTACAAGTTGTTCTGGATACATTATTCTTAATTTTTAAAAGGTGCTACATAAAACCCAATTCCAGTTTTGCCGCCTCACTCATCATATCCTGAGTATAGGGCGGGTCGAAAGTAATTTCGACTTTTATATCATTGACTTCCGGAATTGCTTTAATTTTTTCTTCAACTTCCACCGGTATAATTTCGGCCGCCGGGCATGCCGGGGAAGTGAGGGTCATAAGGACATAGACATTGTCGACCGGGTAGACATTGATTTCATATATCAATCCCAGCTCATAAATATCCACCGGTATTTCCGGGTCGTACACGGTCTTGATGGCATCCAAGATCTTATCTCTTAGGGTTTTCGATTCCATGGTCACGATGTTTCCTTATTTTCAGCCTTCTCTTTGGAGAGAAAAGCCAGTGCATATAATCTCATTTGCTTTATCATGGCGGCGAATCCGTTGGATCTTTGGGTCCCGATAAAGCGATTCATGCCGATCTTTTCTATAAAATACAGGTCACAATTCAAAATATCGCTGGCCGGCTGACCGGAAAACACCCTCATTAACATACTGACCAGGCCCTTGGTGATCATGGTATTGCTGTCAGCAACGAAATGCACTTTATGGTCCTTAAAATCTGCCACCAGCCATACTTTGCTTTGACACCCTTTCACGATATTATCTTCTACCTTCAATGATTCGTCCAGATGCGGCAACTTCTTGCCCATTTCAATCAAATATTCTACCGACATATCCAGATCGCCTTCCAGCATCGAAAACTCCTCGATGATCTCATCCTGAATATGGTTGATGCCGTTCACGATCTTAACTTGTTGGTAATATCTTTCAAGTGCCCGGACATAATATCAACTTCCTCTTCAGTGTTGTACGCTGAGAAGGAAGCTCTTACCGTTCCCTCAATCCCATAACATTCCATCAGGGGTTGTGTGCAATGGTGACCGGTCCTTACAGCGATGCCTTTGGCATCCAGCATAACTCCTAAATCGAAGTGATGAATACCCTCCATGACAAATGAGAGTACAGCCACTTTTTGTTGAGCAGTGCCTACAGCCCTGAAACCCGGGATCTTACTCCATTGTTCAGTAGCTTGTTTAAGCAATTGATCTTCATGGGCAGCAATACTTGACTTACCAATTCCTTCAATAAACTCTATGGCTTGCTTGAATGCCACTACATCGGCAATATTAGGCGTTCCGGCTTCAAACTTATGGGGTATGTCACTGAAGGTTGTACCTTCAAAGCTGACTTCCTTAATCATTTCCCCACCTCCCTGGTAGGGCTTCATTTTCTCCAAGAGCCGTCGTTTGCCATACAGCACACCTACACCGGTAGGGCCGTACATCTTGTGGGAGGAGAATGCATAAAAATCGCAGTCCAGGTCCTGAACGTCGATCTCCAGATGGGCGGCCGCCTGGGCGCCGTCAATCATCACTAGAGCTCCAAGATCATGGGCTTGGCGGATAACGTTTTTTATGGGATTAATGGTGCCCAGGGTATTAGAGGCATGGACCAGGGACACCATCTTGGTTTTTGGTGTTAGCAACTGATCCAGGACTTCCCATTTTATTTCACCATTATCTTTCAAGGGCAGTACTTTGAGTATAAGCCCCTTTTCTTCACACAATAACTGCCAAGGAACAATATTACTGTGGTGCTCCATATTGGAGATCAGGACCTCGTCACCCTCTTGCAAAAATGCCCTACCATAAGCGCTGGCGACCAGGTTTATTCCTTCGGTGGTTCCTTTGGTAAAGATCACCTCTTCAGCCTCTGGGGCATTTATGAAGTCTGCGGTAATTTTTCTGGTTTCTTCGTAGGCCGTAGTGGCACGCTCCGCCAGGGTATGCACTCCCCGGTGAATATTGGCGTGATCGCAGTGATAATAATGCTCGAGCGCTTTAATTACCAATTCCGGTTTTTGATTACTGGCCGCGTTGTCAAAATAGATCAGAGGTCGGCTGTTAACCTGCTGATGTAAGATTGGAAATTGACTTCTGATAGTTTCAACGTCCAAAGCCTGTTTAGTGCCGGTGGTATGTAGGTTACCCATGATCTTCAATTAATCGCGCTTGTATGACTTGATCCAAGTAATCCTTAAGCACTGGAGAAGTAACTTGTTCCAGAGTTTCCTGAGCAAAAGCATATAGAAGTAAACTTCGAGCCTGTTGCTTGTCCAAACCCCGGGCCCTCAAGTAAAATAGTTGCTCCTCATCAAGCTGCCCAGTAGTGGCGCCGTGGGAACACTTTACATCATCGGCCCAGATTTCCAATTGTGGCTTGGTATTCATGCTAGCATGATCCGAAAGCAACAGATTCTTGTTGGATTGGAACGCATTGGTTTTTTGAGCATCCTGTCGCACAAAGATTTTTCCGTTGAATACTCCGGCTGCGCGATCGTTGATTATTCCTTTATAGAGTTCATTGCTATAGCAGTGCGGCAATCGGTGATCGACCCTAGTATGGTTATCAACGTGGTTGGTGCCGTGTAACAGGTAAAGTCCGTACATATGGGATTCACAGTTACTGCCATCAACGGTTAGATTCAGGTTGTTTCTCACCATTCGACCTTCAGTGGTAATGGTGGTGCATTTAACTGTACTGTCGCTGGCTTGAGAGATATGAGTATTGCCGACATGTATATTTTCTCCGCATTCCGTTTGCACCTTATGATAGGAGAAGTGTGCGTTTTTACCCACTGTCACTTCCGTTACCGAATTGTGGAAGGTGTTCTTCGTTCCAGAGGTGCATTTGTATATTTCCACCACCTGACTGTGGCTGTTTGCTTCAGCCGTCACCAGGTGCCTGGTTTGCATATAATTTGCCCTATCGTCCCATAGGTGATATAATACCACAGGTTCTTCAATTACCGACCTCTTGGCGACCTTGATGAAAGCTCCGTGGTTAAACAAGGCTGTGTTAAGTGCAGTGAAGGCGTCTTTCTGGTAGTTTGCAATAGTTCCAATGCCTGATTCGGCCAGGGAATTCCCCTGTGGGTCTATAGGTTCAATAGACAAGCCCTGGGGCAAATCGTCGGTGCAGTACACCAGACGCCCATTCCAGAACACTACCAAGTGGCCCTTTAGATTTGGCAGCAAATATTCATTGAAAGGAGGAACCGTTTGGGGTTCCATAACCTGATGGTCATCGGTCCTCAAAGACTTCAACAAAGTTTTGGTGATTGGGGTATACTTGTACTCTTCGCTTTTATTCTGTGGAAATCCCAGGCTGTTAAAGGAATCCAAGGCCTTATGCCTTAACTGAGATAAATCAGCAGTTTGTTCACCGTTTAAACCTGAAGTTAACGAGGAATATTTTTCCTGAAAATAGGATCTTAACTCTTGCTCAGTATTCATGTCAGGTTTAAGTGGTAATGTTTGCTTCCTCTTTGATCCAATCGTATCCCTTTTCCTCTAGTTCCAGGGCAAGCTCTTTAGTACCGGACTTCACGATCTTCCCGTCGTACAGCACATGAACATAATCGGGTATAATGTAATCCAGCAATCTTTGATAGTGTGTTACCACCACCACGGCATTTTCATTGTTTTTTAGGGAATTAACACCATGGGCCACGATCTTCAGGGCATCGATGTCCAGCCCCGAGTCTGTTTCGTCCAGTACCGCCAATTTTGGTTCCAAAACCGCCATTTGGAAAATTTCGTTGCGTTTTTTTTCTCCTCCTGAGAACCCTTCGTTGAGGGAACGGCTTAGCAGGCTTTGGTCAATGTCGACCAGCTTCATCTTCTCCTTGATCAATTTCAAGAAGGACACTGCGTCCAGGGGTTCTTGTCCACGATGTTCGCGTATCTGGTTAACCGCGGTTTTAAGAAAGTTGGTGGAGCTCACGCCGGGTATTTCTACCGGATACTGGAAAGCCAGGAACAACCCTTCCCGGGCCCGCTCTTCAGGAGCCATTTCTAAAAGATCCTTACGGAGGAAGGTCACCGACCCTTCGGTTATTTCATAGGATTCTCGTCCTGCAAGTACTGCTGCCAAGGTGCTTTTTCCGGAACCATTGGGTCCCATGATAGCATGCACCTCTCCGGGTTTTACTTCCAGGTTTATTCCTTTGAGGATCTCTTTGTCTTCAACAGATGCTCTTAAGTTATCTACTTTTAACATTACTTGATTCTGATTTATCGATATGTGGTTGGGAAAGCGATTATCCCACGCTTCCTTCAAGGGTTAGCGCTAAAAGCTTTTGCGCTTCAACCGCAAATTCCATAGGAAGTTGGTTTAGTACTTCTTTACAATACCCGTTTACGATCAGAGCTACAGCGTCTTCCGTATCAATTCCTCTTTGATTACAATAAAAGATTTGATCTTCTCCTATTTTGGAGGTGGTGGCTTCATGCTCGATCTGCGCGGTACTGTTGGCAGTTTCAATGTAGGGAAAAGTATGTGCTCCACAAGTATCGCCCATTAGGAGAGAGTCACATTGAGAGAAGTTCCGGGCATTAGTAGCCCTGGGCAGCACCTGAACCAGTCCCCGATAACTATTTTGACTCTTACCAGCTGATACTCCTTTGGAAACGATTCTGCTCTTGGTGTTTTTTCCGATGTGGATCATTTTAGTGCCAGTATCGGCTTGCTGCATGTTGTTGGTTACCGCTACTGAATAGAATTCTCCTACGGAGTTGTCGCCTTTTAAGATACAGCTGGGGTACTTCCAGGTTATAGCCGAGCCGGTCTCTACCTGTGTCCAGGATATTTTGGAATTGTCTCCCTCGCAAATACCTCTTTTCGTTACAAAGTTATAGATTCCACCTATGCCTTCCTTGTTGCCGGGATACCAGTTTTGTACAGTCGAATATTTTACTACCGCATCTTTGGCAGCATAGATCTCCACCACCGCGGCGTGCAGTTGATTTTCATCGCGCATGGGAGCTGTACATCCTTCCAGATAACTCACATAAGATCCTTCATCGGCAATGATAAGGGTCCTTTCAAACTGTCCGGTATTCGCGGCATTGATTCGAAAATAGGTAGACAATTCCATCGGGCATCTTACGCCTTTGGGAATGTAGCAAAATGATCCGTCGGAGAATACTGCCGAATTCAATGCCGAGAAATAGTTGTCATTCACAGGAACTACCGATCCCATGTATTTCTTTACTAATTCGGTATGATCCTGTACGGCCTCGCTAAAGGAACAAAAGATAATGCCCAATTCCGCCAGTTTGTCTTTGAAGGTGGTCGCTACCGATACACTATCCAAAACAGCATCCACCGCCACCCCGGTCAGGCGTTTTTGTTCTTCCAGTGAAATGCCTAGTTTCTCGAAAGTGCGGCGCAGCTCCGGGTCAATTTCGTCCAAACTATTAGGTGTTACCTTCTGTTTGGGGGCAGCATAGTAAATAATGTCCTGATAATCGATTTCCGGATAAGTTACGTTGGGCCACTTAGGTTCCTTCATGGTCTTCCATTTCTGGAAAGCTTTGAGGCGCCATTCCAGCATCCACTGCGGTTCGTTCTTCTTCGAGGAAATAAAACGTACAATATCTTCATTCAGACCCTTAGGTGCAGCATCTACGTCAATTGCCGTTTCAAAACCGTATTTATATTCGGAGTTGGTAAGTTCTTCTAGTATTTGATCGTCTTTACTCATATTTTCCTGTTACGGCTTGGTTAGAGCTTAATTTCGACTGCAAAATTTAAACTTCTAGGGCTCGATAAGGTTTAGGCAAAATTACATTATTATTCCCAGCTTTCAGAGCTTATTTAGATTTAATCTAAATAACGGCATTCTCTGCATTATTCACAACAAAGGGATTGTGAAAGTTCCCGACTGAAGGAAAACTTGGTAAGCGGATTGTCAGACCACCAGATTGATATGGCGATTTAAACTTTCTTCCAGTGAAATGAAAGTTTCCGTTCTTCTGATGCCATCAATTTTCTGGATCTTATCGTGTAGTACATCCCGAAGGTGTTTAGTGTCTTTACAGTGTAGCTTAACAAAGATGCTGTAATCGCCAGTAGTGTAGTGGATTTTCACCACTTCCGGGACTTCTCGCAATTTACTACAGACCTCATCGTAAAGGGAATTTCGCTCCAGGAAAATCCCTAAAAATGCCGTCAGGTCCCAGCCCAGTTTACTGTAATCCATATTCAAGGTGGTTCCTTTCACAATGCCCATTTCTTCCATTTTTCGCATGCGTACATGCACAGTACCACCGGAAACAAAGACCTTTTTCGCTATTTCCGTATAGGGGGTTTTGGCGTCGTTCATGAGCAACTCCAAGATCTTTAAATCAATTTTATCAATTTCATAATTTTTACTCATCCCTAAATAGCTCAGTTAGTAATTATCTAATAAAAGTGAACTAATATTATCAATTATATAAATTTATTCAAAAAAATTTAAAATATTTTTAAGTAAAATAAAATTTTCTCTAATTTTGAATAGTTCAATAACACACTGTAGGGTGATGAAATTGGCAGACATGCCCTCCTGTCTCGGGGGTGGAGATAATGGGATAAACATAGCATAATCCTTTCAATTGAAAGGTTGGGATTGACCACCAATACTCATTTTGTGCTATGGCTAACCACTTCGTGGAGGTTCGAATCCTTCTCCTACAGCTAAATTTTGGGTTAATGTTGTTTGTGAAAAAGGTTCGCTTCAGGGCGGCCTTTTTTATTTTAGTGACTAGGTACGAGTCAGGATTATTTGTTATTTTTCATTTAATTTTTAATCCGTTAATCCAATCTTTATATGAACTTTCCTTGGTTTCAAAAATATCCCGGTGGCATACCACACGAAATTGACCCGGAATTATATCCGTCCATCCTTGAACTTTTCGAAGAGAGCACCCAAAAATACCGCGATTTACCGGCCTTTGAAAATATGGGTAAGCGCATTACTTTCGGAGAATTAGATGAATTGACGGCGAAGTTCGCCTCATACCTGCAGAACGTGGCAGGATTGGAAAAAGGCGATCGGGTAGCATTACAAATGCCAAACTTACTGCAGTATCCGGTGGTTATGTTTGGAGTATTACGTGCTGGTATGGTGGTGGTGAATACCAACCCCCTATACACCGCCAGGGAAATGGAGCATCAATTTAAGGATTCCGGAGCTACTGCCGTGGTGATACTGGCCAATTTTGCCTTCAATTTGCAGAAGATACTGGACAAGACTGCCATCAAGACCGTTATCATAACGGAGATTGGAGATATGTTGGGTGGTTTCAGAAGTACCTTGGTCAATTGGGTAGTAAAACGGATAAAAAAAATGGTGCCTCATTATAAACTGCCACAAGCGGTGAAATTACGAGACGCTTTAAAACAGGGGAATGCTTCCAGCTATGAGCGACCCCACCTTGAGTC
>JAOTYN010000374.1 GCA_029861825.1 Cyclobacteriaceae bacterium | reverse complement strand
AAACAATTTTTTACCAAAAATGTGATTCCACCTCAAAGTAGCGGTCGTGTTACCAAAATTTACCTGATAGTTAATACCCTCTCCGGACTTCAATCGGGCATCATCTCTGCCTTTGAAATAGCTAAAGTATATGCGGTCCTTATCCGATAATTTCCAGTTCAGCTTGGCATTAAGATCATAAAAGTCATATCGGGATTTATTTCCCTTAGGCAGGAAGGGGGTCACCAACAGATCTATGTAGGTGCGCCTGCCTGAAACAATGAAGGATGCGATGTCCTTTTTCAGAGGACCCTCAAGTGACAAGGTTGAGGTGATAAAACCCAGGCCACCTTGAGCATGAAATTCCTGATTATTACCCTCCTTCATGGTAAGATCCAAAACCGACGACAGCCGGCCACCGTATTGAGCGGGAAATCCACCCTTGATCAGCGTGGCGCTTTTCAGCATTCTGGGATTGAAAGTACTGAACAAGCCCAGTAAGTGATTGGGGTTATAAACCACGGCCTCGTCCAACAAAACTAAATTCTGGTCGGCATTTCCCCCTCTCACATAAAATCCGGTAGTCCCTTCATTGCCTGATTGGACACCCGGTAGGAGTTGTATTACCTTGAGGACATCAGCCTCGCCCATCAAAGCTGGTATCTCGGATATTTTCTTAAGTGGTAGATCAACTACTGACATTTCTACCCGATTCACATCCTGACCCAGCACCCCGGTTATAACAACTTCATCTAAATCAATTTCCCCCACCTTTAGAGTGACCGACAAGGAAATGTCATCCGTTGGCTTAAGACGTTTGATCTGAGGCCGGTATCCTAAATGGCTGATTACCAGTAGTAGGCTATCCCGGGCCGGCACTGTTAGTGAATAGAATCCATAGCTATTGGTTACGGCCCCAATATTAAGGTCTGGTACATAGATAGTGGCACTGACCAATGCTTCTCCGCTTTCCTCATCAGTTATGGACCCGCTTATGGTGAATCTATTCTGACCAAGACCAGTCATGAGCAGAAGGTGACTAAATAGTAAAACAAGGAACAGTCTCACGGATGTTGTTACATTTTAACAGACCCAACGGGAGTGAGTTCCAAAATGGTTGGTCGCGAATGATCTGTGTTATTCGGTTTTAGGTGGGGCGTCGCACTTCGTAGGGTGCAGAATGTCAAGCATTTTGCTGCTTGCAATCCGATGATTGCTTACTCTTAAATATTTTATAACTTTGAGGGTTTTAAGTTGCTGTCTTTCAAATAAATAATCGCAATTCCAAACTTGCTGGCATGCAAACCCTAATCTCCTTTCTGGCTTTTACTGCATTTGTAGCGGTTTATTCCTGGTACCGCCTGCGCAATGATAAGATGGATACCCGGGAAGGGTATTTTTTGGGTGGCCGCAGTTTAACAGGAGTAGTAATTGCAGGCTCCATGCTGCTTACCAATATTTCAACGGAACATCTCATCGGTATGAATGGGTCATCCTATAAAAACGGGTTCATCATAATCGCCTGGGAGGTCACTTCAGCCTTGGCTCTGGTGGTAGCGGCCTGGTATTTTATACCTACCTACCTGCGCATGGGACTTACCACCATTCCCCAATATCTGGAACAACGGTATGATGGCACCACTCGTACGCTGGTGGCATTGTTCCTGCTGGTATCTTTTGTAGTCACCCTGTTGCCCATTGTGTTATTTACCGGCGCTATTAATCTGGAAAGCATTTTTAATGTTTCCGAAATGTTGCAGGTCAGCCAGTCTCAGGGCTTGTGGATCACCGTGATCTGCATCGGAGCCATTGGATCAGCCTATGCCATCTTCGGTGGACTAAAAGCCGTAGCTCACAGTGATACTATCAATGGTGTTGGGCTCTTCCTGGGGGGTTTAATGATACCCGTTCTAGCCTTATGGGATATTGGAGGAGGAAATCTCTTGGAGGGTCTCAACAAGGTTTATCAACATGACCCTGAAAAGTTTAATGTGATCGGCGCCCCGGGTTCGGTGTTGCCATTTGGGACTTTATTTACGGGTTTAGTGATCAATCAACTGTATTTCTGGGGTATGAACCAGACTATCATTCAGCGTGCCTTAGGAGCAAAGTCACTGATCGAAGCTCAGAAAGGACTTTTGTATACCGGGGTATTGAAGATCATGGTCCCCTTCATTATTGTGCTGCCTGGAGTAATTGGATTTTACTATTTCGGTGATTCCCTCTACCAGCAACAGGATATGATCTATCCGGAATTGATAAAAAAAGTTCTTCCCTTGAGTTTTGTGGGATTTTTCGCGGCAGTGGTAATGGGGGCCGTTCTCAGCACCTTTAACAGTGTGCTGAATAGCACCGCCACCATATTCAGTGAAGGAATCTACAAACGTTTAATCCGCCCCCAGGCCAATGAGATCCAAACAGTTCGGGCCGGCAAAACAACCTCTATCGTGCTAGCCGTGGTGGCCATTTTGGTAGCGCCCATGGTAGCCGGTGCACCGGATGGCTTATACCAACTGCTGCAACAGTTAAACGGCATTTTCTTCATCCCCATCGCCTCCGTAATGTTGGCAGGATTCTTTATGCCTAAAGTATCAGCGGCCGGAGCGAAGGCCGCCTTAGTTATTGGTTTGGTCTTCTACATTACTACCACTTTCATATTCCCGGTAAATATCCACTTCGTACATATTTGGGGGATAGAATTTGTATTGAATGTGCTGGTAATGATAGTGGTTTCGAAATACTATCCGGTAAAAAGCACCTTTAAACCACATGAAATGGGAGTCCTTAAGTTGGACCAGTGGAAGTACACTAAGCCCATGAGTATCATCCTGATAGTAATCATAATAGCCATATACGTTTGGTTGGGTCAATAGAAAGCCGTAAATTATTATTCATGAAATCCCATAAAAATAGCTTACCCATTGAAGACATCTGGGAAGACCACCTGCGAGCCAGGTACCCGAAACCAGGCACTAAAGCTAAGGAAGAGTATCGCAACTATGACAGTCCGCAGCGAGATACTGTGCGGGAATTCTACCGGCTTAACCACCGCCATCAAACCTTCGATTTTGTATCGGAAAAAGAGTCCGAGTTTAAAAAACTCGACCGCCGTAAAATGACGCTCTGGGAAGCGGTGGAATTTTTGAATACCTTAATAGACGATTCTGACCCGGACATTGATCTGGATCAGACACAGCATTTGCTACAGACTTCAGAAGCCATCCGAGCGGATGGCCATCCTGACTGGTTTATTCTCACAGGATTTATTCACGATCTGGGAAAGATATTATGTCTATTTGGTGAGCCCCAGTGGGCCGTAGTAGGTGACACCTTCCCGGTAGGCTGTGCCTTTTCCCATAAAATCGTTTTTCCCGAATTCTTCAAGAACAACCCCGACCAGCAAAACCCCAGGTATAATCACAAGTACGGGATATACCAAAAACATTGTGGACTCGATCAAGTCCATATGTCATGGGGCCATGATGAATATCTGTACCACGCACTAAAAGACTATCTGCCGGAACCCGCCCTGTATATGATCAGGTATCATTCCTTTTATGCTCAGCATCGGGAACATGCCTATGACCACCTTATGAATAAAAAAGACCAGGAGATGTTCAAATGGGTAAAGCTCTTTAACCCCTACGACCTGTATACTAAATCCCCCGTGGCTCCCAAGGTAGAGGAATTGAAGCCCTACTATGAAGATTTAGCCGCCAAATACCTCCCCGACGAAATCTACTTCTGAACGGCGTGAATCAGGTAAATATTTGTATTGTGGGTTTTGGCAGGGCTGGAAAGATCCACCTGTCAAGCCTGGAAAGTATCAATCAAATGAGGGTCACCCAGGTTGTCGATCCTGATATATCAGTCGAAGATTCTGCTTCCTTAAAGGAACTGGGTATTCGACAGGTGAAGCAATTATCCGAAGCCCTTGAAGACCCGGAAATACATGCGGTAATTGTCTCCTCTCCTACTGACGAGCACTTTCAACATATTAACCAGGCCCTAGCCTCGGGTCGACATGTTTTTACTGAAAAACCTTTGGGTAAATCTGCTGAGGACATCCAAAAGTGTTATGAACTAGCCCACCGGCAAAACAAATGTCTTTACTTGGGCTTCCAGCGTCGATATGACGGCAATTTCCAGGCGCTCAAACAGCATCTTCATGAAATTGGTGATATACGTTTACTAAAGGCCAGCAGCCGGGATAATCCACCACCTGCTTTAGAGTATTTAAAGATATCGGGCAACATTTTTCATGATATGCTCATCCACGACTTTGATATGCTGATCCATCTCCTGGGCGTGGATATTCCCAAATCCGTTTTTGCCTGTGGTCATGCCTACGAT
>JAOTYN010000373.1 GCA_029861825.1 Cyclobacteriaceae bacterium | reverse complement strand
TGGAAGGGATCTTTGCCTTATACCTTACTAGTTGCCCCCGGTGGAGAAAAAATTTATGCCTATGAAGGCGCGATCAAACCACAAGAGCTACGTAAGAAAATAGTTGATTATATCGGTCGATATTATGCGAACGACTAAACGGATCTAAGCATGGAACTTAAAACCACTCTCCTTCTAATACTGAGCATACCGTACTCGCTTTGGGCACAACCATTGGAGCTCAGTGATGGGCAAATTTTAGAAATGTATGAGGGGCTGCGGGTGGCCGATGTATCCGATGGGCTTGATATGGTTGGTTTACGTGATGCCGGATTAATGAATACAAACATAGAAGCTTTATGGAAAAATACGGATGACATGTCCCACATTATTAGGGGCATTGCCATAACAGCCCGATATGTGCCTACCAATAGAGTCATTAAAAACCCTATGGAAAAGGAGGAGTTCCAGCAATGGGAAGGACAGTGGTACAGTGACCTTTCAAGTGAGCCGTATGTGGAATTTATTGTGCCAGGCTCTATAATTGTATTGGATGTGCAGGGTGACGGGGATACCGGTTCGGTGGGATCATACAACTCATTGGACTGGTACAGTCGCGGGGCAAGGGGTGTCATATCCAATGGCGGTATCAGGGACACTGACGAGATCATAAAGCAAAAGATCCCGGTCTATTTGGATATTAACAACCGAGGGAGAGGCATAAGGCCAGGTCGCAATGAGATAGAATCTGTCAACAAGCCGATAACTGTCGGGGGCGTTTTAATTAATCCCGGTGATGTGATTGTAGCTGATGGCGATGGAGTAGCGGTGGTACCTCGAATACATGCACAGCTGGTTGCTGAGTATGCAAAAGAAATATTGAATAAAGACAAATCGGGTCGGCGTAGCTTGTATGAAAAGCTAAATATGCCATTGGATAAGACAGTGGAAATAGATCAATAAAACTTTTAAACAGTCCGCAATTCTGGAGGCTGTAATTGTCCCTGGTTTTGTTCTTTCGATTTCCTATATTCACCTTCTTTTCATAAACAAACAGACACAGCTTGAAGACCATACAACTCTTAAAGTCAGCTTTTATTTGCAGCGGTGTGGTCATTCTTTTGAGTAGTTGTAGCCCAAAAGAAAGCAAATTAGCATGGGAGAAAAAGCTCTATGCTATTGGTTCCCAATCCTCACCGCGTACGAGGGATTTAAATCAGGATGGTATCCTGGATATTGTGATGGGAGCTGCTAGGAGCGAAAACCAGTATACTGAACAAGGTATACTAGCAATAAATGGCAAAACCGGAGATCTGCTTTGGCAGCAGGAAGCCAACGATCAGGTTGTAGGTTCTGCCACTTTTTACGACATCACCAATGATGGTGTTGATGATGTATTTATTGGCGGCAGATCACCCAATCTCAAGGCACTTGATGGTACCAATGGAGATGTACTTTGGGAATATAAGTACACGTTTGAAAACGACTCCATTCTGAAGCATGCTCGATTTAATTTCTACAACTCAGTATTGGTTCCAGACCAAGATCAAGATGGCTACCCCGAGCTGCTGGTTGTCAATGGAGGAAATGTAAAAGCAGCACCTCATTCAGAGATAAACCGGTTCCCTGGGGTATTAATGATGCTAAACAGTAAAACAGGCCAAATCATGGCGGCAGATACTATGCCTGATGGGAAGGAATCATACATGTCTCCTCTGTGTTTTAGTCAGCCGGGAAGTAACGAACTAAATATCGTTTTCGGTACTGGTGGGGAAACCATATCTGGAAATTTGTACCTCGCTCGTTTATCCGATCTTTTGGATGGTAAATTATCAAAGGCGATAGTGATTGCTACCCAAAATGGACATGGCTTTATTGCCCCTCCAGTATTGGCGGATATATCAGAGGATGGTCGATATGACATTATTGCCATCTCGCATGGCAGTACGGTTTTTGCCATTGATGGCAACGATAGGCAGTTATTGTGGAAAAGGAGTATTGACAACACCGAATCCAGCAATAGCTTTGCCGTTGGGTATTTTACATCAGACAATATCCCTGACTTCTTTACATTTGTCAGCGAAGGCCAATGGCCTAACAGCACTCGTGCTTTTCAAGTGATGTTGAATGGAAAGAATGGACAAATTGCCTATCTCGATTCCATGGGTTGTGTTGGATTCTCTTCTCCCGTAGTTTATGATCTAAACAGAGATGGGATCGATGAAGCAATATTCAGCCTTCATGATTATGACTGCAAAAGAAAGTATACAGACCCGGGGAAGTTAGATGTAAAAGTCGAATTAATGGCTATTGACTTCAGTAATCATTCCGTTAATTCTATTGATCGTCTGAAAGGTTTTAAAAATGCATTCTCCACTCCATGGATTGGTGACCTGGATAATGATGGCTATCTAGACATCATTCATTGCCAATATTATAGCCCCAATTCAGACTTGCTATCATTTTTGGGTATGAATGTTAAAAGAATTGATACCCATTTTCGAGCAAAAAAACCACCGCTGTGGGGCGCCTACATGGGCAGTAATGGAGACGGGCTTTTCCCTATTCAACAATAAGTTCTGATATTGAGAATTTTCAATTTAGAAAGTGAGGCAGCTTTTAATTTAACCCCTTATTAATCCCGGCTTAACCAAAAAAAGAGGCCCAGTTACGGGCCCCTTTTTTACCTCTACAAAGGCAAATTTCTACTGTGTATCCCACCAAACCCGTTGGATATATCCTTGGTCAGGTGTGGTACAGCATGGTACGTTATCAAAATTAGTGGCGATCTCCGAATTTGGATAGAGAAGTCTCCTGGGTATTACGCCATTGGTTACAGAAGTAGGATGGTTAGTAGGCACCAAGGCAGGGATACCTGTTCTCCTCCAGTTCGACCACGATTCCCACCAGTTCAAGAAGCCGTTGATCCAAAGTTGGTTATGGATCATGGCCGCGGATCCGTCAAAGGGTCGAGCCGCTAAGTAGGCAGTGATTGCGCCGTCCGAAACATTCAGTCCGCCATCGGCATCGTAAGGACCATATTGGGTCATTGCCGCCCGTACTCCAGCCTCATAATGTTCCGCAGCAGTTCCAGATATACCAGAACCCATTCCCTGCACTAACGCGTCAGCCAAAAGGAATTCCACTTCGGCATAGTTCATCAACTGGTAGGGATCATCGTCATCCAACAGCAATGTATTGATCTTGGAATAGAATACATCTGGGTTTGTAACCGGTGCTATGGCATCTTGTATTTCCGACAGATCTTTCCCATTAGGCATTCCTATTTGATTTAAAGGATTATCGTCGATCAAATCAACGCCAAGGGGCGTCCAGTCAAAGATACCACCCGAAAAGATCATTAAACGAGGATCGTCGTCAGCGGTGCTACCCGCAAGGGGCCCCTTGAGCTCATCGATCAAGGTATTGCTCATGATGCTGGGTTGACCGCCATCTCCTGGTTGAAATGCCCGGGAGATACCGTTTTGGTTACGCCATTCGCTTGGTCCAAGGGCCGTAGGTACCCAAACATTGTCATCATTACTTTCCATAACCCCGCCAGCGACAGCCGCGGTTACCCATTGACCGGCCAAGGCAGGATCTGCGTTTGATACTCTCATTGCCATTCTGAGAAGAACTGAGTAAGCCCACTTTTTCCATTTGGTTACGTCGCCACCAAAATAGAGGTCAGAGTTGGAAAAACCCTCATCTGGCTGGGAAGCATCTAACGCGGCTGCGGCCGCCATCAGTTCGGCTGCTGCCTGCTCATAAACGAACTTACCATCGTCATAGGAGGGGAAGAAAGTCCCCTCAATACCCTGGTTAGCTTCGGTGTAAGGAACATCATTATAATAGTCAACCAGTTTATGGTAAGTCCAGGCCCTGATTATCCTTGAGGCCTGTACCATATTATGGTGCCTACCAGCAGCATACCCTTCGGCGCCAGTTTGCTTTAAGATCTCTGTAATCAGTTTAAGCTGCCCTTCATACCACCATTCCCAGGGAGCAAGGTTCACCTCAAAGTTATCGGTGTACTTATCTCCCGGTGCGATGCCACGAGTGACATGAGCCAGGTGTTGCATGGCATAGGAGAACATACCAATGTTGGTTCTCCAATCTATAAAACGATTATCACCAGTGGCCCCACCGGATGCAGTACCCACCTGGGCTTCAGTGAAGAGAAAGTTCAAATCAATCTCATCAACCGCCTGCGGATTGATATTTCGATTGGCAAGTTCGTCAGTGTCGCAGCCAACAAGGGGTACCATTGCTGCCAACAAAACAGTTATTATTATTTTATATACAGATTTCATCATCATATACATTTTTGGGTTAGAACGACATCTTTAAGTTAACTCCGTAACTACGGGTCGA
>JAOTYN010000372.1 GCA_029861825.1 Cyclobacteriaceae bacterium | reverse complement strand
CAGTATCCAACGTACGCAACACCCGAATATCATTCTGGTGAAGGTCCAGGAAGCCCTTGAGATGTACGAACAGGCCGCACAGACCTTTGCTGATTGCGACATTGCTATTTTTGCCGCTGCGGTAGCCGATTATACCCCGGTGGAGAAGTCGCACCAAAAAATTAAAAAGAAGGATCAGGATCTGCAGATCAAACTGACCCGTACCAAAGACATCGCCCGGGAATTAGGCAAGCTGAAAAAAAGCCATCAGATTACCGTGGGATTCGCCCTGGAGACCGAAAATGAAGAGAGCAATGCACAAAAGAAGCTTCAGAATAAAAACCTGGATTTCATCGTATTAAACTCCTTGAATGATCAGGGCGCAGGATTTGCCCATGATACCAATCGCATCTCCATTATTGACAGCGATAATAATTCTACCAAATTTGAGTTAAAATCTAAGAAAGAAGTAGCTCATGATATTGCGCAATATCTCCTCAAATATCTCTAGGCTGGTTTTGCTGGTAGTCAGCATAGCTTCTCTGAGTACCCAGGCTCAGGAACTAAATTGCAATGTGGTGGTCAATGTAGGACCACAGGTGGAAACTACGGAACGCCGGGTGTTCACAGACATGGAGACGGCCTTTTTTAATTTCCTGAATAGCCGGCGCTGGACCAACGATGTGTTCACCAACGATGAAAAAATAAATTGCAACCTTATCATTACAATTGAAAGCCGGCCCACCGTGGGTAATTTTACGGCATCCGTACAAATTCAGTCTTCACGCCCGGTATTCAATACCAATTATGAGTCGTTAGTATTCAATTTTGCGGACCGGGACTGGCAATTTGAATATGTGGAATCTCAACCGCTGGAATTTAATGACAATAACTACACCAGCAACATCACCTCCATGCTGGCCTTTTACGCATATGTGATCATCGGACTGGATTACGATAGTTTTGAAAAGCTCGGAGGTACACCTTACTTTCTAAAAGCCCAACAAACAGTCAATAATACCCAGCAAGCCAACCGCCCTGGCTGGTCACAGTTCGAAGGTAACTTTCGTAACCGCTTTTGGCTGTCGGAGAATTTAAATAGCCAGCAATTGATCGCAGCGCGTGAATCTCTTTACAAATACCACCGTTTGGCCCTGGATAAATTCAGTGAAAACCCCGAGGAAGCGCGAACTTTGATACTGGAGGTGTTGAGGGAATTACAGCAGGCCCAGCGTCGAAAGCCCAATTCTATTCTGGTAATATCTTTTTTCGATGCTAAAAACGGGGAACTTGCCAGTATGTTCTCCCAGGGGAACATTCAGGTACGACGTGAAGCCTACGAAATCGCTAAGCAACTTGATCCCAGTAATACCACCAAGTACGAGGCTATAATTCGCAACTGATCCTCTCCTTTCCTATTCTTTTTATTCTTGCTTAACTTAGCGACATGCTCAACAGTTTGTTAATTAAAAACTTCGCGCTTATTCGCCACCTGGAGATGACCCCTTCTCCGGGATTTAACATCATTACCGGAGAAACCGGCGCCGGAAAATCCATCATGCTGGGCGCCATTGGACTTCTCTTGGGAAACAGAGCAGACAGTAAAACTTTGTGGCAGAAAGAAGCTAAATGCGTTATTGAGGGGAGTTTTAACATCGCAGACTACCAGTTGCAGCCCTTATTTGAATCCCACGACTGGGAGTACCACCCCGAAACCATCATACGCCGAGAGATCAACATCAACGGTAAATCCAGGGCTTTTATAAATGACTCCCCTGTAAACCTTGAGTCCTTACGTGCTTTGGGACGTAATCTGTTGGACATACACTCACAACACGATACTTTGCAGTTGGGGGCTCAACAGTTCCAGCTGAAAGTAATTGATCTTTACGGTCAGCATCAGGAATTGCTACAAACTTATCAGGAACACTACAGTCGGTGGGAAACCGTCACTAATCAAAAAAGAGAGCTTCTTGAGCAGTCTCAAGAACAACAGAAAGAGGCTGATTACCGCAAGTTTTTATGGGAAGAGCTCAGTAATGCTCAACTTCGAGCAGGCGAACAGCAGGAGCTTGAAGATAACTTACAAGTTATGGAGCATGCCGAAGAGATCAAGCTACAATTAAATGGCAGCCTACAACTCCTGGACCAGGCCGACGCCAATATACAGGAACAATTGGCCCAAAGCCTGCGCATGTTGGAGCGTATATCCCATTTCTCCAAAGATTATGGGGCACTTTATGATCGGCTGAGTAGCAGCTATATTGAGATTCAAGATATCGCTGGTGAACTGAATCATTTGGAACAGCAGGTCCAATTCAACCCATCTGAAATTGAAGAATTGAAAGGACGTTTGGATCTCATTTATCGCCTTCAGCAAAAGCATCAGGTGCAAACTGTAGAGGAATTAATCCAGTTAGGTGATGACCTGGAAAGCCAGCAACAAGCCATGGACAATCTGGACCAGACCCTGATGGCCTTGGAAAAAGAAATCGAGGCAGCATATAACAAAACCTTGCAGGGCGGGCAGCAACTTTCCAACGCCAGAAAAAAAGCATTTCAATCCTTCAAGGAACATATGCAGGCCCTGTTCCCTCAACTGGGGATGCCAGATGGTCTTTTGGAAATCGACCATAAGATCCTAGAACCTGCCAATACCGGTTTGGACGATGTCGTATGGAAATTCAGCGCCAGTAAAGGAATACCCCCGAAAGCCTTAAAGGAGGTGGCCTCCGGAGGAGAATACTCACGCCTTATGTTTTGTGTGAAATACATCTTGGCCGATAAAGTGGCTTTGCCCACCATTTTATTTGATGAAATCGATACCGGAATATCAGGCGAAATTGCCTTGCAGATGGTCAAAATGATGCAGGAGATGTCGGAAAATCATCAGGTGATCACCATAAGCCATCTGCCACAATTTGCCGCCAAAGGAGAACATCACTATCTGGTTTATAAGGAAAGCTCCGGGGAGACCGCCACTACCAATATCAGACGACTGCAGGGCGAAGACCGGGTGGCTGCGGTAGCACAGATGCTGGGAGGCAACAATCCTTCAGAAATTGCCTATGCTAATGCCAAGGAGTTGTTGGAGCCCAGTAATTGAATTCTGACCCCGGACTAGATCCGGAGAGGACTCCTAACTTCGATCACCGATTTGCGAATTGCCCATTGCCCATTGCCTATTGCCTATTGCCCATAGTTAATTGTGAATTGCTATCGCTCGGTCCAAACTGCCAATTCGTCTTTCGTAATTCGTAATTCGTAATTCCTATTGCTATATTGGCAAAAATTTTATCACCATTACTATGTCCTATAACTTATTGAAAGGAAAACGAGGGATAATATTCGGAGCTCTTGATGAAAAATCCATTGCTTGGAAAGTGGCGGAAAAAGCCCATGACGAAGGAGCTACCTTTACCTTAACCAACGCCCCCATTGCCATGCGCATGGGTAAGATCAATGACTTGGCTGCTGCCTGCAATGCTCAGGTGATCCCTGCAGATGCCACTTCAATGGAAGACTTGGAAAACCTTTTTACCAAGAGCATGGAAATCTTGGGGGGACCGCTTGATTTTGTATTGCACTCCATCGGCATGAGCCCAAACGTGCGTAAAAGTCGGCCTTATGGAGATCTTAATTATGACTGGTTTCAAAAGACGTTGGATATATCCGGGCTGTCATTTCACAAAGTGATGCAAACAGCCGATAAGTTGGACGCCATGAACCAATGGGGTTCCATTCTGGCCTTGACCTATATTGCGGCGCAGAGAACATTTCCCGACTATTCCGATATGGCCCAAGCCAAGGCCCTGCTGGAATCCATTGCCCGCAGTTACGGATATTTCTTTGCCAAAAAGAATAATGTGAGGGTAAATACCATATCACAATCTCCCACCATGACCACTGCAGGCAGCGGAGTGGGTGGATTCGATGTCTTTTTTGACTACGCAGAAAAGATGTCGCCCCTGGGCAACGCCACTGCAGAAGACTGCGCCAATTATGTAGTTATGATGTTTTCTGATCTCACCCGGAAGGTGACCATGCAAAACCTCATGCACGATGGCGGTTTTTCCTCCTCCGGCATCACCTCTGAGTTGATTGAGAATCTTACCGAGTAAATTTTATGGTGGGGTTTCCACATGCTAAGATCAATCTGGGATTGCAGGTTATTGAAAAAAGGCATGACGGTTTTCACAATATCATCAGTTGTCTATATCCTATTGGCTGGTGCGATGTGCTGGAAGTTTTACCAGCCCCAGTCTTCTCCATTAATAGCAGCGGATTGGAGATACCTGGCGATCCTCAACAAAATCTCTGCATTAAGGCCTATCAGCTGCTAAAAGAATCCCACAATATTCCCGCGGTGCAAATCCATTT
>JAOTYN010000371.1 GCA_029861825.1 Cyclobacteriaceae bacterium | reverse complement strand
AACACCAGCCCTTCCCGGTCGTAAAAGGTTCCGAAGTGCATGAGCTTGCCGTTCTTGGTACGGGTATCTTTAGTGGTCACCAAATAGCCTACCATATCCACCATCTGACCTACATTTGTCAACATGTCCCGCGACAAAGTATCACCCCCGTCATCCGTGGCCAGCAGGGTAAAAGGGTCGCACAGGGGAAAGCCCAGCAGCTCGATCTGGTCGAAGGCATTGGCGTAAGGATATTCCTCCAGTTGCGGCAATTCATAGGACTTGGGGGCCAGGTTGAAAAGATCCAGGGTGTTGCGTACGCGCAGGGGTTTGTTGAAATGCATGTGCACTTCCCACATCAAAGACCGCTTGTCCCTGCCCGTAAAACGGAAAGCGTCCATGCGCACTAAAAGCCGCAGCTGCTCCAGGCTCATGGCGGTACGCCGCAAAAAATTGTCCAGACTGCTAAAGGGCCCCCGCTGCTCTACCTCCCAGGGGATATGCTGCCCCCATTTGCTTTCCAGGCTCTTCAAATGAATGAAGCCCATGTAGATGGTGCGGCCCTGGATGGAGGTAAGGTACTGGCTGTGGTTCACGCAAGGCGCTTCGATGGCCGCTCCGCTCATGCGTGCCTCGTGGAAATAGAATTCCGTGCGGTAAAAGCCTCCGAAATTGTTGATCACCCCCACCATAAATTCCAGGGGGTAATGGGCTTTCAGATACAAGCTCTGGTAGCTTTCTACAGCATAACTGGCGGAGTGGCCTTTGGAAAAAGAGTATCCGGAAAAACTCTCAATCTCAAACCACACCCGTTGACTGACCTTGTCCGGATAGCCTTTGGCCTGGCAGTTGCGGAAGAACTGCTCCTCCACCCGCTTGAATTCCGCCCGCGAGCGAAACTTGCCGGACATACCCCGCCTCAAGATGTCCGCCTCCGCCAGGGTAAGCCCGGAAAAGTGGTGGGCTACCTTGATCACGTCTTCCTGGTATACCATCACCCCGTAGGTCTCTGCCATCAGCTCATCCATCTTGGGATGGATGGATTCGTAGCTGCCCCCCGCCTGTACCGTATGATGCCGTTCAATATAGGCCCGCATCATGCCGGAACGGGCTACTCCCGGACGGATAATGGAGCTGGCGGCTACCAGGGTCAGGTAATTGTCGCAGCTCAGCTTGCCCAGCAGCATGCGCATAGCGGGCGATTCCACATAGAAACAGCCCATGGTGTGCCCGGAGCTGAGCAGCTTTTTGATCTTGGGATCTTTTTTGAAGTTGTGGAAGTCGTGAATGTCCACTTCCTGTTGCCGGTTCTCTCCAATAATATCGATGGTGTCCTTGATATGGCCCAGCCCCCGCTGGCTGAGAATGTCGAATTTGTATATGCCCATATCTTCCGCGTTGTGCATCTCAAAATGGGTGGTGGGATAGCCCTTGGGAGGAAAGTCGGTGGCGGTATAGGCATGAATGGGCTCTTCGGTGATCAGCACTCCTCCCGCGTGCACCGAAAGGTGGGAAGGTACGGACATCATATGATCTGCATATTTAAAAATGAGGCTGCTGACATGGTCTTTTTTGGTGTTGGGGTAGGCCACCAGCTGATCGATCTCGCTCTTGGGCAGCCCGAACACTTTGCCCAGTTCCCGGATGGTGGAGCGGCCCTTAAAGGTGTTGTGTGTGCCCAGCAAGGCGGTGTGGTTATAGCCATAGGTGTCGAAAATATACTGGGTAACGGCATCGCGGTTTTTCCAGGAGAAGTCGATGTCGAAGTCGGGGGGAGAGCTGCGCTGGGGATTGAGAAAGCGCTCAAAGTACAGGTCCAGTTCTATAGGGTCCACGTTGGTGAGCCCCAGACAATAGGCCACGATGCTGTTAGCCCCGCTGCCCCGGCCTACATGCTCGAACTGCTGCCGGCGTGCAAAGGAGACAATATCGTGGGAGATCAGGAAGTAGGCGGCGAAGTTGCGCTGGGCGATGATCTCCATCTCCCGGTCCAACCGTTGCCGGGCTTTTTTCAGGTAAGGCTTATGAGCAAAGCGGGGCCTAAAGCCTTCCCGGGCCAGAGCCCCCAGTTTCTGCAGGTCTTCGGCTTTGCTGCCGGTGATCACTGCCTTGTTTTTATCGGTATGGAATTCAAAGTGAATGTGACACTGTTCCAAAAGCTTTTCGGTGTTGACCGCAATCTCCGGGAGGCGGTGATAGCAATCTTTAAGCTGTGGTGGCGGCACCATCACCTCGCTGTTGTGGGCTTGCTGAGTAGCTAGCAGCTTACTGAGAATGGTGTTGTGATCAATGGCCCGCATCAGCCGGTGGATGTGGTAGGTAGTTTTATCCTTAAAAGTTACGGGATGCCAGGCCACCAGGCGGCCCTTTAGCCTGCTGAGGTCACGGGTGATCACCTGGTTCATTTGATAAGGGCGCACCCCCACATACTCATAGGACCGCAGGGTGGGAGGGGCCTGTCCCCAGGGATATACGATGAAGGCATTTTCAAATTCCGGAGCCCGGCTCAGCAGGGGCAGATCCTTGAGGTTGTGATAGGAAAGATAACGGTTCAATTCCTGATAACCCTGGTTGTTGGCAGCAATGCCTACATATAATAAGCGATCGTCCTGCCAAAACTCCAACCCCAACACGATTTCCAAGGGATACTCTTGCTGTTTTTCCCGGCATATGCGCAGCATCTCAATATGTCCCGCAGTGCTGTTTATATCCGCCACTACCAACTTCCTGACCCCGTGCCGGCGAGCTTCTTCGTAAAGCGCCTGGGGCGACAAGGTGCCGTATTTAAAGCTGAAATAGGTGTGACAATTGAGGTACATACTAATTTATTTAGTAAAAAAACTAAAATTACTGGGAAATGAAAAATATAATAACTAATATTATGAGCATAATTGCTAAATAAAGTAGTATGACCGTAACCGCCCTAAATCCCCTAAATCCCCTAAATCCTGTAAACCCAATAAATCCCACAAATCCTCGATACAAGCTAAGATTGATTTCCAAAAAGCTGCAATCAGGAAAGTTTCAGGTAAAGTTTTATGCCAGTGATGCCAGTAAAACACCGCGAGACCAGGAACTATACGGATATGTATTGGTGGACGCTAAGGATACTTTGAAACAGGTGGTGAATGCCATAAAAATGAGATTGCACCTGATGGACGAGGCCAACGATTATTATCACAACCATTTATATGCGGTGCGCAAAGAGCCGCCACCGAATTCGGAATTCATGATATTTAAATCGTAATTGTAAAGTTGCCAACAGCCTTTTTTTAGATGAGCATAATTGCCGATAATATCAAGACACTACGCAAGAAACTGGGCATGACCCAGGGTACACTGGCGGAAGCTATGGGTATCAAGCGTTCCCTGATTGGGGCATATGAAGAAGGACGTGCGGAGCCTCGCCTCAACAACCTGGTGAAATTGGCGGAAGTTTTTCAGACTTCTATCGATAACCTGGTGCAGGTGGACATGTCGGGACCGGATGGAGGCAAGAGTCAAAGCGCCCTTACTCGTGCCGGAGGTGAACGTTTGCGTATATTATCAGTGGCGGTCGATGATCAAGGAGAGGACCTGGTGCCACTGGTGCCACAGAAAGCTGCTGCTGGTTATCTCAGCGGGTATGCAGATGGTGAATACCTTCAGGAATTACCCCAGTTTAAATTGCCTAATTTACCCAAAGGTGGTACACATCGGGCTTTTGAGATTGTGGGTGATTCCATGCTGCCCATGCCATCCGGTACCATTGTAGTAGGTCGGTATGTGGAGGATTGGCGGGATATTAAAAGCGGAGATACCTATATACTTCTGACCAATAGCGAAGGGGTGGTTTATAAGCGGGTTTTCAACTATATCGATGAAAGCCAAAAGCTGTTCCTGGTATCGGACAACCGAAGTTACACTCCTTACGAGATGTCCATTGATGATGTGTTGGAAGTTTGGGCTGCCAAGGCCTTTATAAGTGTAACCTTTCCGGATCCCAGCGCCGATCCACAGTGGTCCTTAGAAAAATTGACCAGTATGGTGCTGGAGTTACAGCAGGAGGTAACGAAGTTAAAGAATTAGCCATTGGCAACTGGTGACATCAAAGGGATGGAATGACTACCTCCACAGTGTTTCTGTCCCTGCGTCGCCGATTTTGATTGTTGCAAAAGCTTACTAAGTTGGAGGCCACCAATAGTGATTTATGCTATTTTTCAGAGGGGGTAAATTCAATTTTGCCAGAAGTTTTTCATCATTAGTTTTATATGATGAGGTGGATCCGGGAGTTTGCCTCGGCATTTCCATTGTCTTCGGTCCATTGTTTTAGGTCATCGATTTTGGTCTATTGTTATCTGTGCACCTTCATCGTTCCATTGGTCTTCCGTCTTCTCGTCCCC
>JAOTYN010000370.1 GCA_029861825.1 Cyclobacteriaceae bacterium | reverse complement strand
CAACGTCTTGCTTGGTTTGATCGGTGGCGATGGTCAGGGCTCGGTTGGAAGCCGTAGGCTGATCATAACCGTAGATAACGTTTTGCCCGTTGGCCATCCATATCGCACCATGAAATTCATCACTGCTAAGACCAGCGGCTATGTTCATCATATTTTCATCGCTGAAATAGATGGATCCATCTTTGGAGTTGACATAATAATTCAAATCCATGCTCAAATAATCATCCGGACTTTCAATAGTCACCAAAGATTCTATATAGTGATCGAAGTAGAAGGTTCCATTCACGTCCTCCCAGGGATTGGCCTCAACCAACGTGCCTGGGGCACAGCAATTGGTTCGTTCCTTAAGTTCGTACTCCACGATAAGGCCAGCAATTGCAGCATCGTTCAAGTGTGACAAAAGAATAGCAGTAGCTGTAGTATCTTCACATCGTCCACTGACTGTAATAGGTGACACCCAATCTTTAATTTTCTTCCCTTTATACACTAAATATGATTGAAAATAATTTTGGTCAGAACCCTTTGGAGGTGATATGGTCAGATCATATCCCTGGGGAATAGTTATAAAAAAAGACTCACGCTCTCCATGTTTCACTGGAGGTAACTCCAGCTGAGTCTCCATGGGATCTGCTCTGAAAATAGTATCTGGTGTAAATGCATTTGTCGGGATGTAACCGCCGCCGGGGTCGGTTACTAATCCAAGACTCAAATCGAATAGAAAATGTTGAAACAGCCTATCTAAATCATTGTCCCTCATGTACTCCAACCTGGAACTGGATGTACCGAGTTCAGTGAGAGCATTCATCAAGGGAACAATCGAGGAGATGCCGTTTTCTTGGGCATAATAGTACCACAAAGGATAGGCCCTGTACTTTTGCCTAAAAAGGGTGTCATACTTAAAAAGTCCTATATAATGCTCGCGATTGGTTTCCGGATAAACCTCAGAGGATAGGTACTCCGAAACACTTTCGTCAAACCAATGATTCAGATCATTGTAATTTGAGTTAAGATTCTCGACATTTTTCATTACAAAACAATGTCCAATTTCGTGGGCAAATAATTGCTTTCGAAAAGCTTCTGATTCCGCTTCAATATTGGACTCTCCTGACACCATCCAGCAGCCATCTCCTACTAACCAAAAGGCCTTAGCCGGGATTTTACGCACTAGATGATCAAAAATGTAATATAGGTGCTCACTCAAATCCCCATAGTTTGCGTACTTTTTCCTGGAATCCGCAATAGCCTCCATAGCTGCCTTAATTAGTACCATCCTTGCTGAATTAGGTGAATTACCCCAACTGGTGGGGGTAATTACATAGTCCTTCCCATTTGGGTGATGATGTACCAGACAACCCTGATCGCCATATTTTTCCGTGTCCAAATGAATAGCCAAAAGATCGTCGCCAGTTATTGGATCCACAGGTCTAAGAGCTAATTCATCACAGGTGGAAACCCGGTACTGACCCCAAGAGTTATGTGATGCCAGCAGTAGTAACACCACTGGTAAAATCTTAAGCAACAATAATGAGATGGGTGATCGGACTGCTGTTTTCATCATCTCATCATTTTGATGAATATAGTTTCTCCAAATCCGATTGAAGTCTGGAATACCCCAATTCCTGCTCCAGCATTTTATACTCTGGGGTTGTTTCAGTATTTCCTAAAACTAAGTTTGATGCTAACAGGCCATAGGTCATAGCCCCTTTTGCGCCTACCCCCGACATACCCCCAACCACTACCAGAGCGTTGTCGGTGGCATCAATGGTAGTCACATAAGGTTTTTCACTTTCCGTCAATGAATAGACACAGGAATATCCTTTTACAAACTCCAAACTGTCCACCGTTAAACCCAGATAATTTAAATAGTTCAAGGTGTGCCGATACCCCCAGGCTTTCTCTTGCCTACTGAGCGGAATTTTCCAAACCTTTGACAAATCCTCTATGGCGGTCCGTTGGAAATGCCCGCCGATCTTTATTATGGGTTTGCCGTTTTCTGTTTGGCCTTCCAACATTGAAAAATTAGCATTTATTCTATCCCCCCTGCTGCTGTTGATCAGGGGATATGAAAAGTTAATAAGCTCTAATTGCTCGGCTGTCATTAGCTTGTATTGCTCATCGGTTGGGGTAAAAAACGCCAGAAAAACCCGCTTTGGGTTGATCAATTGCTGGAAGTAGGGCGCTACATACTGAAGTACTTGCCCACTGTAGGGGCCAGCCGCAGAAACTACTTTTTTACAGCGGATGGCTTTGGTCTCTCCAGTGGAACTATGGGTTATTATAAGCTCAAAATGATCACCTACTCGTTTTAGCTCATCCAATTTATGGCCGTACCAAATTTGATTTCCTTGCAGTTTTATAGCCTGATGCAGCTTTGAAATCAATGCTTGTGGATTTAGCGTCCCTGAGTATTGCTTGAACTCCCTTAATATTATAGCCGTATCCGGTATAGTGATGTTAAACAGCTCCCGTGCACTGTCAGGGGTTTGAGCGAACTTATAGGGATCTTGCTGGTCCACCAGCAGTTGCCGAATCCTGTCAAGCTGTTTGAGATGCCGAAGATAGGTGACGGGCGAAGTCGTATATATCTCATCCATAGAATGATTCTGGGTATCGGCCTCATTAAGATAGTTTATGAGTTTTAGGGCCTCACCGACCGATCGGTTGTGAAGATAGGACCACATATCCCCGGGTGGCCCCAGGCTGCGGGTGATCCGTGCCTGGCCAAAGCTGGAGCCGAAAGTATAATCCTGCTCCTGCTGTTCCAACAGGATCACCTCTTGATTTTGCTGAGAGAGATGCCAGGCGCTGGCGCTGCCCATAAGTCCCCCTCCAATTACTACAATGTGGGCATCGGGCGGACTCTTACAACTCCAGGCAGCTGCGGTAACCATAACAAGAAGAAGGGTTCTGAATTTCGCCAAACCCGGGAATTGTGTTTAAAGTACTTTTGTCTTTCCGGGTACTGCCACAGGATACAATCCTTTCTCATTGGGCATTACCGGAGGAGCAGTTTCCCAGGTCACGTTTTCAGGTACCAGGCTCAGCTCAGAGTTCAAGGCCTCTTCCCAGCTGATCACCTGGCCAGAGTAAGTGGCCATTCGACCCATAATAGCAGTAAGTGTACTGTAGGCGCCGTTTTCAGCATCACTGATCACCCCGCCATCCTGAATGGAGGCAAAGAGTCGATCATGTTCCACCTGGTAGGGGTTTGGATCTTTGCGGGCATTGTGCTTATATAATTCCTCTCCGTCCCAGGAAGTTATGGAATTCGAAGACATGTCGATGGTGCCCTTGGTACCCTGGAATACTTCCGTTACCCGGTTCAGACAACCTGGCTGATGTCGACATTGACTGGCTATTACCGCTCCGCTGGGATAAACGTATTCTACAAAATGGTGATCAAAGATCTCTCCGAAACGGTCTCCGGTGCGCACTTCCCGTCCTCCCATACCCTGGGCCGATACCGGGTAGGCACCGACGAACCAATTCGCCACATCGATATTGTGAATATGCTGCTCAAGAATATGGTCTCCACAGAGCCACACAAAATAATACCAGTTGCGCATTTGATATTCAAGCTCACTCTGGCTGGGCTTGCGGTCTTTCACCCATACGCCTGCACTGTTCCAGTAGACCTGCCCTGCGGTAATATCACCCGCCATGCCATCTTTTAGTTTTTGATACATATTAAGATAACTGGTCTGATAGTGCCGTTGCAAACCCACCACTACATTGAGTTTCTTTTCCTTGGCTACTTGAGCTGCTTTCAATACTCTTCTCACACCCGGGGCATCTGTGGCCACTGGCTTTTCCATAAATATGTGTTTACCAGCGTTTACCGCGTATTCGAAATGCACGGGCCGGAAACCCGGGGGCGTGGTTAAGATCACAACATCAGCCAAATCGATGGCTGCTTTATATCCTTCAAAGCCCACAAATCGATTCTTTTCAGGTACTTGAATCATGGAACCCTGGTCCGGTAGTTCATTCTGAATGTTTTCCAGGCTGGAATCCAATCTATCCTGGAAGGCATCGGCCATGGATACCAGTTTCACGGGAACATCTGTACTCAGGGCTTGAATAGCAGCTCCTGTGCCCCGTCCCCCGCAACCAACCAGGGCTACTTTAATACTATCGGTTCCGCCGCCATGTGCCGCTGCTGCTACCGGGAGGGTAGTGGCCAGGATACCTCCACTGGCTAATGCCGTGGTTTTACAAAATTCTCGTCTGGTTACTGGTTTGGAGGACTTGGTATTCATGTTTTTGGTTTTTTTTCTCAAAAATATCTATTGGATATACAATTTACGGTTTAGTTGCTTAAATGCCAGTATCCCAAATTATTAATTGTTGGAAGAGCGGTTG
>JAOTYN010000369.1 GCA_029861825.1 Cyclobacteriaceae bacterium | reverse complement strand
TAACCTCTCTTGGTCATCCTGTTGCTCACTGCCGAGGCTCTCCAACAGCACGTAGTAAGGATATTGATAGTCAATAGGAGCCTTAATATCAGCAGTTTGAGCCCGGTAGGTAATGTTCCACATTAACTCAAAAGCACTGAGTAATCCTGCCAGTCCCTGATCGATATATTTGAGAAACTCTACCACGTTTTGGTAGGTGTTCAGGGCTACTAAGGCACCGCACCGGCTTTTAGGCGCTTCGTAAAGCCTTAAAACTGCCTGAGTGACAACGCCCAGGGTTCCTTCAGATCCAATGAACAATTGCTTTAGGTCGTAACCTGTGTTGTCCTTGATCATTTTATTAGGAGAATCTATAATGGTGCCATCTGCCATTACCGCCTGTAACCCCAGAACCAGGTCGCGGGTCATTCCGTAACGCAATACCCGCAGGCCCCCGGCATTTGTGCTGATAATCCCGCCAATCTGTGCGGATCCTTTGGCTCCAAAGTTCAATGGGAACAGCAAGTCGTGAGCCTGTGCTTCTTTTTGAATATGTTCCAGTACAACTCCGGCCTGTAGGGTGATGGTACGGGATTGGGTGTCCACCTCCAGAATACCATTCATTTTTTCCAGGCTGATCACCATTTGATCTTCTTGGGCTACGGTAGCACCTACCAAATTGGTCAAACCCCCATGAATAATGATCGGCTGGCCATGTTCATGGCAGATCCTCAAAATATGGCTAACCTCTTCAGTGTTTTTTGGAAGCAGTACCGCTTTTGCTTTTAGCGGACGTTCCGCTTCCCATACATGACTGAACCGATTGCTGACCGCTTCACCAGTCAATATTTGATGGTTGCCCAGAGTATCATTTAGTTGTTGAAAAAGATCCATGCTTTAGGCCTCTGGGCAATATAGTAAAATCCGGGTTTGCAGTAGACTGCACTTTACGCTATATTCATTTTTCTAAAAACCATACAGTTTTGGCATACGAGCAACAACGGCAGCGATTGTTAATGAAATATCCCGCCATTGAGGATCTGGCTAAAAAGGCCTGCCAGCGAATGCCTCAGGTAGGCTGGGAATACCTGATCACCGGTACTGGCAGAGAGGAGCTGGTTCATCGTAATACCGCTGACTTTAATGAAATAACCCTAACCCCCCAGTTTTGTAAGGGTCAATTAAATCCCCGGATACAAACCACTTTGTTCGGCCAGCAATACCAAGCCCCATATGGAGTGGCTCCAGTGGGGTTAACGGGTCTGATGTGGCCAAGGGCAGAAGTGCTGCTGGCACAGACAGCTGTCAAACGGGGTATTCCATTTACACTTAGCACCCTGGCTACCGAGACCCCAGAAACCGTAGGTCCGCATGTTGGAGAAATGGGTTGGTTTCAATTATATCCTCCCCGGGAGCCAGAATTAAGAAGAACCTTATTGAAAAGAGCTTGGGACCACGGTTTCAGGACCTTAATGGTGACCGCCGATGTACCCACTCCCAGCCGCAGAGAGCGTACTAAAAGGGCAGGAATGGGGATCCCCCCTAAGATCTCCGCAAACTTCTTGTGGCAGGGGCTTACTCATCCTGTATGGTCGTGGGGCACCTTAAAAAATGGCTTACCCAGTCTGCGCACAGTGGCGAATTATTCTGAATTCAGTTCTATGATGTCGGTGGGGGAGTTTGTGCAAGATCAGATGGGTGGTAATCTTTCCTGGGAATACTGCCAGCAAGTACGCGATGAATGGGATGGTCCTGTGGTAGTCAAAGGATTGCTGCATCCCCGAGATGCGGAAATCGCCGTAGAAATTGGCATGGATGGGGTAGTGGTTTCTAATCATGGCGCCCGGCAATTTGATGGGGCACCCAGTGCCATCAAAGCATTGCCCGAAGTGGTAAGGGCTGTAAAAGGTAAAACAAAGATCTTGATGGACAGCGGAGTACGCTCGGGTCTTGACATCTTAAGAGCGTTGAGCTTAGGCGCTGATTTCGTCTTTCTGGGAAGGGCATTCATTTATGGAGTGGCTGCTTTGGGCAAAATCGGCGGAGAACACGTTGTAGAGATCCTCAGCGGCGACCTTAAAAATAACATGTCACAATTGGGAATAGAGGACCTAAATGAGCTTTATGATGGATTGGCATCCTAAAGTTATACAAGCGGCAGACCGACTGCGTTTGGCGGCTGAAGAAAATTCGCCTTGTAAGCCTGTAAGGGACCTCCTGGGCCCTGACGATGTGGAGAGCGCCTATCAAGTGCAGTTTAGGAATAATCTGTGGCGACTGGACCAGGGAGAAGAAATGGTCGGATGCAAAATAGGGCTTACCTCTAAAGTAGTGCAGGAGCAAATCGGTGTAGATCAACCGGATTTCGGATGGCTTTTTGGATCTAGTATGATAGATAGCGGAAGTACAGTGTCCTGGAATGACTTGATGCAGCCGAAGGTGGAAGCGGAGGTAGCGTTGGTTTTGAACCACGACCTGGAGGGACCGGATATTAGCATGAATGATTTAAAGGAGGCTGTAGCCTATGCCGTACCTTCCATTGAGATAGTAGGCAGTAGAATTGAAAATTGGGATATTCGTATCGCCGATACCATTGCCGATAATGCTTCAGGCAGTCATTATGTTTTGAGCCACCATAAGACGAATATAGATGCTCTTGATTTGAGTGAATGTAAGATGCGGATGTATTGTAACGGAGCCCTGGTATCCACAGGCAGCGGATTGGATTGCCTGGGTTCGCCTTTGAATGCCGCGCTGTGGCTGGCCCGTAAAATGGGAAAATTAGGATCCCCCTTGAAAAAAGGGAATATCATATTAACAGGGGCCTTAGGACCTATGGGTCAGGTTAATCCTGGAGATTTTGTGGAGGCGGAAATCAGTCCATTGGGCGCCGTATCAGTAGAATTCAGCAAGAACTAGATGGAAAAGGCAAAATGTGCCATTATTGGATCGGGAAACATTGGGACGGACCTAATGATCAAGATCCTACGTAATTCCACGATGTTAGAGCTTGCCGCAATGGTGGGGATTGATGATAAATCCGAAGGACTAGCCCGGGCTGAGAGACTGGGAGTATCTACTACCCATGAAGGAATTGAAGGTCTGCTGGAAATGCCTGTTTTCCCTAATATAAATATCCTATTTGATGCTACTTCTGCAGCAGCTCATAGGGCCAATCATCAAGTGATCCAACAATTTCCACAGAAAAGAATGATAGATCTTACCCCCGCGGCCATCGGCCCCTATGTGATCCCTGTGGTAAATTTGGAAGATCATTTGGACGTGGATAACCTTAACATGGTGACCTGTGGAGGGCAAGCCACTATTCCCATCGTTGCCGCCATTTCTCAGGTCTGTAAAGTTCATTATGCCGAAATCGTGGCTTCTATCGCCAGTAAGTCAGCAGGGCAGGGTACTCGCGCTAATATAGACGAATTCACGGCCACCACAGCCAGAGGTTTAGAGGTTGTAGGAGGTGCGGAAAAGGGTAAGGCTATCATTATCCTTAATCCCGCGGAGCCACCTCTGGTTATGCGAGATACTATTTTCACACTTAGCGAAGGGGTCGATCCGCAACAAGTAAGAAATAGCATTAAAAATATGATAGAACAGGTTCAAGAGTACGTTCCCGGTTACCAACTACATCAGGAAGTACAGTTTGAAGAAATACCTGCGAATGAAGCGGTTATCATAGAAGGTTTGGGTCCACGATACGGACTTAAGACCACCGTGCTGCTGCAAGTCACCGGCGCTGGGCATTACCTACCGGAGTATGCCGGTAATCTGGACATCATGACCTCCGCGGCCATGGCCACCGGGGAAAGATTGGCTGCTTTAAATTTTGAGACTACGGGATCGTAAGATTTCTATCATATTCAAAATGGGTTGTTTCACAGAGCTACACGGAGATAGGGATTGACACGGTGAATGTTACATCAAGAAATTACCAGGGAGATAATTGGTGGGGCAATGAAAGTCCACAAACAATTAGGGCCTGGCCTGCAGGAATCAGCATATCATGAATGTTTAAAATATGACTTACACAATAGGAATTTGATGGTAACGAGCCACATTCCACAACCGATAATATATGAGCAGGTTAAGCTAAATCATGGTTATAGAATCGATTTACTGGTTGAGAACAAGATTGTGGTGGAAATCAAAACAGTATAGTATTATCTGAAGTACATTTTGCTCAAGTTCTAACCTACTTACGGTTAGGTAATTATAAACTTGCATTGCTAATTAATTTTCACGTTACTCTTTTAAAAGATGGAATGAAAAGAATCATTAGTTAAACCTCGATGACACTCTTTTTTGCTCTGTGAAACTCCGTGAAATAACACAACACATCATGAAAAAACTCTACATCCAGGATGTGACCTTGCGTGACGGCATGCATG
>JAOTYN010000368.1 GCA_029861825.1 Cyclobacteriaceae bacterium | reverse complement strand
TCGATACTCCGGCTTGATGCAAAGACTCCAAAATGGGTTTGAAAAAGCCTACCTGAACCAGATCAAATCGAGACATTGCAATCTTAATTTTAGAGGGTACAATATAGCAAAAAATGGTAAACGGGCTCACAGTGGACGGCTAGACGGCTGACCCCTGTCTTAGCTCGCAGGTACGGAAGAATAAGATCAATTTCCAATAAGATCCATTCTATTTTTCGCAGGGGTGCCCCCCACCCACCCATTTTTAAGTTACCATTTTAGGGTCTCGATCGTTGAGATTGGAGAAAATTTCTTTTTTAGAGGGAAATGTGCACTCAGTGGACCACTGCCTGCCGGCAGGGTAACCGTTTAGTGGTACCTGTTGGAGATATTTTGAGCTACTCATCCTGGAGTTTAAAAACCAGCCCGCCTCCTAGTATGAATTGATAGATAGTAGAATAAGTGCTTACTCCAGCACCACCACCGCCGGTACCCAGGTAAAATCCCCCGCCAAATCCCTGTACGGTAGATAGGAATTGCGCTTGAAGCTTCAGTCCCACCTTGTCGGTCATCCACACATTGGCTCCCAACTTGCCACCTATTCCCAATTTGGTCCGGCTATCCGGCTCATCTGGCAACGGGGACTTATTATCATATATTACCATCCCTACCATAAGACCTCCATATCCTTCAAACCTCTCACTAGAACTGAAATATCGATTACCACCCAACAAAATATAGTTAACACTTATATCCAGGGTGCGATTCTGCTCTCCGAAACGCCAATATGTCACCGGTAAATCTGTGTCCTGACGAAGATAGGATAGCTCGATTCCGTAGTAATCGGCTGCCATATATTCCAATCCTCCCCCCCATTGAAATCCTCCTTTGATAGTGGCTTCATAAAAGGTATTGGGATTGACGAATTCATCGAAACTATGATCGAAGACATAGCTGGTATAGCCATTTAGCCTCAATCCCTGGGCATTGGCGGTTGAGATTGTGCATAATATGATTAAAGTATAAAGAAATTTCACCTGAAATACGTTTAGTAGATTAACTTTAATATAATTTCTCATTCCGACAGAGCTTAAATCCTCACTGGGTTCAAGCTCACCAAATAGAATTTCGTAAAACTCGCTAAAAAAATCCTCAATTCCCAGTTATGGAAAACAGTGGACGGTGTCTGGTGGACGGTGTCTGGTGTCCGGTGTCTGGTGTCTGGTGTCCGGTGTCCGGTGTGTGTCCGGAAGGCTAAGCAAAGGTTTGAAAGTGGTTTAGGGGGGTTAAAGTAGTTTATTAAGGTTTGAAGGGGTTGAAGGGTTTTGAAAGTAGCTTGACCACTGAACTACCTTTAACAATTCCGAACTATCATAAACAATCTTCAAACAACATCAAACCATTCATACTTCCAACTTCATATTTCTCCATTCTTCATAAGCCCCGCGGCATAATTACAAGCCCGAGCCGTCAGCGCCATGTAAGTCAAGGAAGGGCTTACATAACCCGAAGAAGGCATACAGGAACCGTCGGTGATAAATAAATTGGGAATATCATGACACTGGTTGTAGCCGTTTAGCACGGATTCTTTAGGGTCTTTACCCATACGGGCCGTACCCATTTCATGCACCACATCTCCCATAATCATGGGGCCTTCTTCCACTTTAATGTCCTTTAATCCTGCCACCTCCAATACTTCCTGTGCTTGAGCCACCATGTCCTTTCGCATCAAGTGCTCATTCTCTTTCTGCTCGGCGTTGATCTTCAATAAAGGTAGTCCCCATTGATCTTTTTTTGCCAAGTCAAGTGTCACTGTGTTCTCATAGTAAGGAAGTCCCTCCGCTTGGGAGAACAAGGCGAATCTCCAGGGGCCCGGTTGAGTCACTTTATCCTTGTAATCAGCTCCTATGCCTACCTGGGCTGGATTGATACCCTGACGTGACGCGCCACCCCAAAAACCATAGCCTCGCAGGTAGTCCATCTCCTGTTTTTCCACGTTGCGAAAACGGGGCAGGGCCACCGCCGCTGGTCTAAACCCTTTGTATATGCGGTCTTCGTAACCTTCCAAGGTGCCGTAGGCATTAACATTCTTATGATGATCCATAAGATAGTGCCCCAACACCCCACTGGAATTAGCCAGTCCTTCTGCGAAGCGGGGTGTTTTGGAATTGAGCAGAATGCCGGTCGATGACAAGGCGGAAGCGCATAAAAAAACCACTTTAGCAAAATACTCCTCAGTTTGACTACTATTAACATCAATTATACGGACCCCAGTAACTTTATCCTGGTTCTCATCGTAGATAACTGATTCTACAATGGCATGTGATCGCAGGGTTAAATTACCGGTCTCCCCTGCTGCGGGCAGAGTGGAACTGTTACTGCTGAAATAAGCACCAAAAGGGCAGCCCCTATGGCACATGTCACGGGACTGGCATTGGGAACGGCCTTTAAACTGCCCTGGCTGAACCTTAGTGAGATGAGCTACCCGGTTGGGAATGAACTTGCGATTCGGGTAATGGGATTCTATTCGTTCCTTCATCACCAGCTCTGCCTTGTTCATATCGAAAGGCGGCAAAAAAATCCCGTCGGGAAAATGCCAGATATTTTCTTGTGAACCCGCCACTCCCATAAAGCGCTCCACATAATCGTACCAGGGGGCTATGTCTTTATATCTAATGGGCCAGTCAATGCCCACGCTGTCTTTAGAATTGGCTTCAAAGTCCAGGTCGCTCATACGATAGGCACCCCGGCCCCACAACAAGGAGCGGCCGCCGGTCTGATAGCCCCGGAACCAGCGAAAGGGTTTGTCCTCTACATAAGGATGCTCCAGGTCATTCACATAGAAATGTTTGCTGGAGGCATCGAAGTTGTATTTATGGCTTTGGATATGGTATTGTTCCTTTTCTTTACGGGTCACATGACCTCTGTGTTCATCTTCCCAAGGAGCCTGGTTACTAGTAAGGTAATCTCGAATATGACGTACTTCCCTACCCCGTTCCAATACCAAGGTCTTAAGTCCCTTTTCTGTCAGTTCTTTGGCGGCCCAACCTCCGGTCATTCCGGCACCCACTACTATGGCATCGTATGTATTCGCTTTGTTTGGCATGTCACATGTGATTCCCTATGGTGATTTTATCTCCGGGATGGTAGGCGATATCCCCTTCATAGGGACCCGGAACCGGCCGGTAGTTAAGGTTTTGTTTTGCACCCTGTTCGCTTGAAAAGTAGATGGTAGTCATAAGATGCTTGAAGGTATAGTAAAAGGGTACTTCCTTTTCATAGCTTTGACCCATTACTTCTCTGTCCAGGGGTGTCAAATAAGTGCCCCGATCACCAGCACTTAAGTCTATAAAGTCGGAACCTGTTGCGGATTGACACTCCTGGTTAAATTCGCTAAGACCTGACAAGAATTTTTCTTTTACCTCCTCTTCGAATACATCCTTCAGCAAAACGTCCAAAAACCGGTGAACCTTCACATCGCTGGCACCGGGGGTGTCAGTGCGGGGAATAATGGTATCGGCGATGGCGGTTACTAGTTTGTTTTGAGCGACATCCAGCACCTGCAGATCATTGTCTGATTCCACTTGGGGTCTACACGCTTGAATGGCACTAAGCAAGCTGGGGGCAAACAGGGTGGATTTCAGGATCCAGGAGGTTTTATGTAGGGCTTGGCGGCGGTTCATTAGGAATGTTTTAGGGTAGTTTAGAGTGGTTTAAAGTGGTTTAATATAGTTTAATATTGTTTACCGGCCAACTACATTAAACAACCATTGAACTATGCTTAACCAATTTAGAACATAATTTACCCTAGGTCCAGGTCCTGAGGAGAAAGTTGTTACACAGAGGTACACGGAGAAGGCACAGAGAACACAAAGTCAATAATCCAGATCAATTCCGAGCTTCAATTTAACCATTGCATAATTTCACATTCAAAGAACGATTTCTTTTTTCCAGAAGTGAGAATTATCATTTGTTTATCACTGTATTTTAATTAGGTTGAAATCTCTCCTTTAATCATAGAAATCCGATGAAAAATAAGAATTCAAAAATTGAACCTTCCTTGCCCCCCGGGGAATCCAAAGGCATCAGCCGCAGGGGCTTTCTAAAGGGAGCCGGTTTGACCACGGCAGGTACGGTAATGGCTAGCACGGGGGTACTTGCTTTCGAGAAACCAGAGTCTGTTGCTGAGAATAAAACACTCGGTCCAGACGCCATCCAGGTAAGGATGAAAGTGAACGGCCATCCTAGGCAGATGTTAATTGAACCCAGGGTCACACTAGCCCAAGCTTTAAGGGAACATCTACAATTCACTGGCACCAAAGTGGTCTGTGACAGGGGTGCATGTTCAGCATGCACGGTCTGGCTCGATGGAAAACCCGTTAATGCTTGTATGACTTTAGCCCTGG
>JAOTYN010000400.1 GCA_029861825.1 Cyclobacteriaceae bacterium | reverse complement strand
TATGCTGGTCTTGATCCGTACCAAATCCCTGATAATTGTTCTCCTGCTTGGATGAAGCATAGATCCAGGATCGCTGTCGGCGGTTGAATGGAAGTTCTTCCCTGTTGTTAGCTACAATATATTGTCGCAGTTCCGGCCCGATAGATTCTAGTAGATACCTGAGGTGGCCTACTACCGGGAAATTATGTTTGATGGTATGCTCCTTATTGAAAACATCCATGATAGCAATGAGCACCAACACCAAAACCAGATAACCCCACCAGGGGATTTGTGCCAAAAAATTTAGAACACCATCCATGTTATTCCGGTCTTAACCAGGTATAGGTCTTGGAAAAAAACAGTATTGAAACGGTGAGGTACAGTTTTTCCTCTTTCATCTTTATTTGTGCATCATAATACTTGCCTCGGTTGAAGCTGTAGATCTTCCCTCCCTTCCAGGCTTTGCCATCGAACTTGAATCCAATAAGCACGTCCAGGCCCAGTAAGGGCTGTCCCCTTTTTGAGGGATCACGATTGTTGCTGTCCGTCCTGGGTTTACCATGTTCATCATTAGGCTCTTTAAGCCAAATGATCTTCCCGCAATACTCATCCCCACAGGGATACATCTCCACCTTATAGTTCTTCTTGTCACCCCGCAACCATATTCCTTCCAGGTCCTGGGCGTTCTGCGCTTGTAAGGACCAGGTCATGCAATAAACAGCAATAATTAACCATATGACTTTCATCACTTGAATCGATTTCCGGTATTAATTGGGTACTGCTCGATTATCTCTTTTTGTTCAACGTTCACCACAATTTCCCAATTTTCACTGGTATCTACTTCAAATTGCAGATTAAAATCGGGATGTTCAAGCATAATGGTGGTAGTGCCGGGTGCAATTCTCAAAGCGTAATATCCGCTTTCATCGGTGTAGTCCTTTACCCCGGAGGCACTCACCAAAATACCCTCCAGGGCATCTCCTCGGGTGTCTACTATACGCCCTACTGCGATGGGACCACCAACTGCAGTCTTGGCGCTTGGGGTGCTCTGAGCAGGCCCGGAGTTTTGCCCATTAGTTTCATTTTCAACCTGTGATGGGGGGGTGGAATCAATGGATGACGAAGATGACGTAGAGCTGCTGTCAATAGCCTGAATTTCCCCTTCATCTTCTTGCGAATTCCTTTTTTCAATTACCTCTGTTTCCCCCGGGGCGTTGGATTCGGTGGACAGGTCCATAGGATTGCCTGAATTGCTGTGGATGATCCAGAATGTCCCTAGCCCCATAGCAATAAGGGCTACGGCGGCCATTATAATTTGATTTTGGGAAAACCGGGAACGCTTCTTGATCTTAAAGTTTTCATGGATGGCCTTGGAAGCCTCATCAACGGCTTGCTGACAACGGTCCCACGGCATTTGTTCCAGGCCCTCCATGGCTTCAAAGAAGAAATCGCTTTCCAGCAAGCGATCTTCCACCAAGTACATCTCGTGAGGGGTGAGGGTTCCGCTCAGGTATTGTTTGCTCAATTCCTGGGTAAGGTGCCGGTTGCAGGTGTTATGGGGCAATTTACCTTTGATGACTATTCCTGATATACGTTGATACTCTTTTTAGCGTTCCTGATATGCCGTTTTATCAATAGAATATCCCAGCCGGTAATTTCCGCGATCTCCTGGAAACATTTCTGTTCTTTGAAGAACAGATTGAGACATCTTTCCTGCTCGCTTTTCAGGTTCCTTATTTCATTTTCCAGCTGGCTGATCTCTTCCTCAAAGGATTCATCATCCTTGTCGTAAAAGGTAATAGGGGTTCGGGTATCACTGCCTAAAGCCACAAATTCGTCCTTCTTGGCAAGGGTACGCGATCTCCAGGTGAAGCAAAAATCCCTGGTTAGGGCATAAAGCCACGATCTGAAAACGCGTATTTCCTGTTTTGGTACCTCCTTAATTAATTTCTTGAATATACTATAGACAATCTCCTGACTTTGATTGGGTTCTTTTACGATTTTATAAGCTAGACCATAGACCAGATACATATAGGGTTCGTACAACTCCAACAAGTAAGTGAGATCCTTAGAGTGCCGATATTTTTGGAGAAGAGAAGATTCGTCCCTGCGCTTAATTCCAACCCATTCCGGCAAAAGTTGTATGTCCATCCAACGTGTTATTTCACCAGGCTTCAATATAATGAAATTCTGGCGGTTTTAGGGAAGAAAATCTACAATCATTAATAAAAAAACCGTAAAAAGTTCAATTTGGCAGTCTCCTGTTATTGCGCGACAGGAGGGAAGGTAATGGAGAATTGCCCTTGGGATGGAACGGTTTTCCCATTCAATTCCGCGGGTGTCCAGTGGGGGCCATTTTGTAAGACAATTACGGCTTCTTCATCACAACCGAACCCCAGATTCTTTAAGATCTTGAAGTCGCTTAATGATCCATCGGCCAATACCGTAAAAGATACTACCACTTCACCTTCTATACCCAGTTCCTCTGCGCGTTGGGGATATTGAGTGTTTTCCCGGAGAAAACGAGCCATGTCGGTGGGTGGCTGAGCTTGTGGAAGGGCGGTGATGGTACGGGACAATGCGGCTCCCTCATCTTCTGCGGACCATTTCCAGGCGGACTCCTTTTTACGTGTTTCCCTGGCTTTGTTACCGGCAGCCTGGGAAACCCCAGCATTTTCGTTCAATACCACATCAATTTGGGCCTCTTCGCTTATGGTTACTTCACTGCTAGTGAATCCTGCATTGGTGCTGACCAATGATTGAGCATCTAGAGGTGCTTCAAAATGAAAGAAGCCGTTCTGGTCGGAATAGGTATTGATACCAGTTCCTTTAATGGCCACATTGGCCCCAGCCACCGGACTGCCGGTTTGGTAGCTCGTCACCTTGCCTACTACCACTTTGAATTCATAGGGGATTTGTGCAGTATCTCCCAAACTGACGTAGCCGTCTTTCTTATGGGGCTGGGACTTGGCCGATATTTTTTGGGGTACTGTACTACGTTCGGCAGGAACAGCTTCCAACTCCTCCTCCGCATCATATTCAACCACCTCTTCAGCGGCATCGGCGATGACGGCAGCGCTCCTTACATCATCGGGCGCTAACTTTTCATCGGTTTTACTTTCTGCCAAGGTGCTGCTATCTATGGTAACCTCAGGCGATGGGCCAGTTTCGTCACGGTCACGGTTTTTGGAAATTTGGGCTTCTGCCTCCTGGGATTGCGAGCGTCCAGTATCACCGGCATCAAGAGTAGCAGATTCGTTAGTTTGACCAAAAGCAGATTCCTGCTCGGAAGCTGGTGGCTCTGGTTGGTCCTCAACAAGTTCCTGCTCGACCGCCAGTTCCTCACCTGAATTGGTTTCGGGGGTGAAGTAATACAGCACCACCCCCGACAACGCCAATAATAGAATCACGGCAGCCATTCGCCACCAAATCCGGGTGGAACGGCCTGTTGGGGGAGCAACCTTTTCATTCAACCGGTGTTCTAAGTCATGTAAATCCCCGGTCAAGTTGTCTTGGACCGCCGCCAGACCTTCCATAGCCTCAGCTTCAAAGGGGTTTTCATCCAGGTAGGTTTGCACCCGCAACCGCAGATCATCCGGCAGGGTGTCCTGCAAGTAAGCCTGCATGAGTTCTGGGGTTAAATGGGTTAGAGGACCCTTTTCATATGATTTAGATTCACTCACGGTTTATCAGCCCTTTCAATTTTCTTTTACCGTTTTGAATATAACTTTTTACTTTTTTTAATTCGTATCCGGTTTCCCGGGCAATTTCCTGATAGCTTTTATTCTGATAATAAAACAGTTCCAGACATATTTTTTGATGCTCAGGTAAATTTAATAATGCCCGGGCTATCTCCGCTTCTTTTTCTTCACCATTAGGATGCGGATCTCCGGCTATTTCCATAACTGCCTGGGCATTTTCTTTTAGTTCTTGTTCTTTCTTGCGTCGACGGAGCTCCATCAGACAGTGATTTTTGGTAACCACATATAGCCAGGATTTGAAATTTTCGATGTCTTGCTGGTTGACCGCGGTAATGAGTTTTTCGAAGATCTGCATGACCGCATCCTTGCTGTCTTCCTCATGTTTCAGGTATTTCAAGCATACACCGTAAGCTAAGTGCAT
>JAOTYN010000367.1 GCA_029861825.1 Cyclobacteriaceae bacterium | reverse complement strand
ACAACTAAACTCGTCTGACGATAAAGCGCTCAGCTGTTGAGTGGTGCTGGGGCGTTCGGAATGGGTAAAAAATCCATCGGCTATAGGAAAAGTACCCATATGGTTGTCGGAAAAATTGTAGGTGATGTCCTCTGCGTCAACTATTACGGTTCCTCTGAGGTTGGTTTTAAATCGATAAGCAATACCCTCCTCGTAGGCCCGAAATATTACGGAATACCCGCCTTGGAAGGGTATTTCCATTTCATTATACTGGTTATCAATACGAGCGCGTTTCACCTTAACAACAGGGGTGAGCGTTTGTGACCCACTGCTCCTGCGGGGTTTTCGAGCTCGTGGGTTTTGCCCCAATCGCTTACCATTAACGGTCAAAGAAAGAGGAGATCTATTGAGTATCTTAGTTCCACTGTGCAGCACTTCATAAGAAATGTTATCTCCCAGATATACATTGACCTGATTGGTTCCTTGGGGGGATTCCAGGGTATACTCCTGACCCTTGGATTGATAACTAATGATAAAAGCTCCCGTGAGGAAAATATAAAAAATGGTTCTTGTGGTTCTTTTAAGCATGATAGGTTCTTTGTTTTTCAATATTTTTTAAGGGATCGAAATGGTGACTTTTTCACCGGGGTTTAATATATATTCCACCTGGGTAATCTCCTTTCCCGAAGGCATTACCCCTACCCTGCTGGTACGGCTCATGCCATCGACTGCCAAACTTTCCACTCCTGCCGGCAGTCGGGCTACCCAAGTAATAGGCGAATCTGTTAAATTTTCCATGGTGGATTGGTTGTTGTCTTGATGGCTCAGATTTATGGAGCCTTCGAACATAGGGACATTCTGTACACTTACCCATGCCGTCTGCTCGGTCAATCTAGGCAAAGTAAATATGGTCCTGGTTACCGCATCACTACTGATACCCAGCATTCCCTCCATCACTGCCTCCACCAGGGCAAACGACACCTCGGGATATTCTTTGCGCTCTTTTAACGGGTCGCTGAGGTCCATGATCTCCTGATAGGCCCGCTTTTCCTCATCTTCCCGATAAAAAATGTGCGGTAGATAAGATTGGCTTTCAATATTCAAGTTTTTTTGATCCAGCAACCGGGCCAGCGCACTTCTGTGCTGCTGCAGGGTTTGACATATTCCGGATAAAAGCAGGTAACGATTGGGTTTGCTCACGAATTCACCGTTGGTTAAAAGAGCAGAATGGTATTGATTTTCCGTTGAATCCCACCACACATCATTGAAAAACTCACCGATTTGCCGCGCTTGTTCAAAAATAGTGGCTGTTTCACTGTCTCGACCCTGAACCTTAAGAATATTTCCAAATGAGGTAAACGCCTGAAATTCCATGCAGATCAGGTCTCCACCTAAATACAACTGCAGTGGATCCCCCTCTCCATAACTTGGTAACCCCCGGCTGTAATGAAAACTATTGGTGCTGTCAAGAGGTGACCGCAAATTCATGAAGCGGTCGCGTTGCATGAGTTCATTTACCCCCAGGTCCCAGGTCTTGACATAGTCGGTCATAGATCGCTGGTAAAAATTAACAAAGGAGGCATCCTCCAGGTAATCACGGTCCGCCGTTAAATTGTACTGCTTCCAGCAGGCATTCAGCACATCAAAATTAGCGGGCAGGTTGTACCAAAACTCATCATCATTGGCATAGTCCACGGGCGCCGGCTTGTCATAACGGTTGATTTCCCAATAGCTGCACCAATCCCGGGAGATCTCAATGTTATCTGCAAATTTAATGAGCATATTCTTGGTGTGTTCCGACAGTCCCAGGTAATGCGCCCCCACACTTTGATGTGACACGTCCCTCATACAGAAGGCTTCCCTGTTGGGCAGTGCCGCTTCGTACCACTTGCCCACGGGATCGTCTCCATCATGAACATATGACAAGGCCTGATGCACAGCCCATTTGAATCGGGCGGCGAGCAAACTATCGCTGGTGCTTAGAATTAATCCTTGAGGTGATGCTTCAACGCTGTATTCTGCTAAAGGAGCTGCGGGTTGGGGTACCGAGCAGGCGCATAGTAACCAGACACTCCCTAGATACAGGGCCCTTCGGACAAATCTGTTAGAGCTATTACCTCTCATTTAATTTCAATTAATTGAGGCTCCCCAAATCTTTTATCATTAAGGGAGCCCGAGAGACTCGGATAACTTTCCCTTATTTGGTCATACTCCGGATTAACCGCCTGCTCTCCCCATATGCCCAGCATATATTTCAGGCCTTCCTCATTTTCAGCATATTGGCCCTGATCATCGGTTTGTTCTATCCAGGTTTCAAGTACCTGTCGGTAGGTTACCAATTCTGCTTTGACCTGCGGTGAGTCGATAAGATTAATGGTCTCATGAGGATCGTTTACTAAATCATAAAGCTCCTCAGGCACGCGGTCACCAAAAATATATGCTTGTAAATCACTAAGCTGACCCTCTTCGTGCAACTTTCGGTAATACTTGGTGGACTCCCATTCATCCCTGTAGTTGGGCTGCATAAGGGGCCTGTCCGTCAGAAAATTGCGTATATATTTATATTGCGTACTGCGCACCGACCGAATCCTGTCAATAGTGAAGTCACAGCGGTCCCGCGCTGAAATGATGTATTCATGAGGCTGATAGTCTTCTGCCAACAGGTCCTTGCCCGCTAAATAATTCGGAAGGGGTATCCCGGCCAGTGCCAAAGTTGTGGCACTGATGTCCAGCAGGTTTACCAAGTGGTCATTCTTCAGGCCTGTGGCGCTCCCGGCCTTCCTGAAATCCGCCATGATAAGGGGAACCCTAAGCCCGCCGTCGTACAAGAATTGCTTATGCCGCAATCCCCTCATCCCGTGATCTGCAAAGAAAAATACCACAGTATTTTCCAACACTCCGTCCTGCTGCAGGCGATCCAGGATTTCGCCCACCTCTTGATCCGTTACTTGATGGGTCTCCAAGTACCGAGCCCATTCCTCCACAAAAATGGAATCACCTGGATAATATGGAGGCATCTCGATGCCATCTCTGGGTACGGAGTTGGTGATTTTATCGGAGAATTCCCTAAAAACGTGTTTGCCGCCCCGTAATTGGATCTGCCCGAAGAACGGTTGATCAGGATCGGTCCTGGCCTTCCAGTCAATAGGTCGGCCGGATTTACCGTATAACGCGTGTTCCGTGTAATCACCACTGTAAAGATCCTCTCGCTGGTACCAGAAATTATAATCGTCTTTACCACTGTTGAAAGTGAAATAACCGGCTTCTTTAAACAGCTCGGGCAAGGTGCTTATGGTATCGGGCAAATAGATGGCGGAAGCCTGGGTCCTAGAACTGTGATGATTGTGAACCCCGATAGTGGTATGCATTAGACCGGTAATCAGCGCCGAACGTAGCGGGGAGCACACAGGAGCGGGACTGATGGCATTGGTAAAGAGGACACCTTCCAAAGCCAACTGGTCCAATCGCGGGGTTACCGCCAACTCATTACCGTAGCATCCCAGGTCTGGGGAAATATCTTCCACATATATCCATAATATATTGGGTGGGATGGATTCTTCGACCTTATTGTTACAACTCCAAAGCCCTAAGGCTACCCATAACAACATCAGATATTTCATGCTATTCTATTGGTTTATCAAATCGAGCTACCGCAAATCGCCCCACTGCCTGACCCTGCTCCACTCCCTTGGTAATGGCCGGCATATAATGGATGCCTCCGTATAAGCGGCTTATGGCAGCTTCCTCAGAAGCTTTCAAAAAGGAATTAAAATGTCGCGTAGGGAGTCCAAATGGAACTTCTGTAGAATCAGAAAAAGCGTAATTATCTCCAAACAAATGCGTCAACATGGTAGCGGCGCTGGCTGAGGCTACACTATGTCCGCTAGTGTGTTCCGGAAAAGCTGGAGTCTGCAATATTGGTTTCCACTCGGTATCAATGTAGCGGTTGATATAAGTTTCGGGCCGCACCAGGTTACTGCGATATTTTTCATTCCAGCAGCTAATGAAAGCGTCTGCAATGGTAGCGCTTACTTTGGACATAACTTCAGCACTTTGCACCAGGTCTAGGTTTTCCGCTTGTAAAACCTGCGTGGTGATATGTATCCAATGGCCACCGGGGGAAATTTGTTGCTGATAGTACATCACATGACCTTGGGTGTAACTAATATTTGGATTACAATCCCAGAATTTGGCGATCTCTAAACGCTCTTCATCCAGGTCATTTACTGTTTGGTATACCTCCAAAGTGCCTTCATAGAATGGGCTTCCCGGTATGGTATCGAAATCTACAGGTGGTCCGGGATCGAACTGACCGGCAGAATCCAACAAAAATGGTCGTAAGGTATTCCAATGGGGCTCAATAGCGTCCATGTAGTCGGGAGGTGTGGGTTCCCAGCGGCTGGGATTTTTGGTTACGGTAAACCTGGCTTTGGAAGTGCGCTGGTTATACCCATCCTGTTGC
>JAOTYN010000366.1 GCA_029861825.1 Cyclobacteriaceae bacterium | reverse complement strand
GAGGTTGTAAAATTATCGCAGCCGGTTTTAACAGGGCTTGAGAAAGAGATCGCCGAACTCTCTTCAAAAAACATCCCGGCGGTCTAACCTTCAATTTGGTAGTACTTCATTTTATTGTAAAGGGTCTTGCGATCGATTTTCAATAACTGAGCGGCTTTGGACTTGTTGTAACGCGTTTTCTCCAATGTGGACAGGATGATTTCTCTTTCCTGGATCTCCGTTTGACTTTTGAGGTCGTTGGAGGTTGACGGGCTGATACTGGCGTTGGGGGAGTATATTATTTCTACAGGAATGTTACGCTCCTGTACCATATCCCCATCCGACAACAATACCGCTCTCTTGATTACATTTTTTAATTCACGTATATTTCCCGGCCAGTTATATTGGTGAAACGCTTGTAGTACCGAAGCATCCATGCCGGCGACATTCTTTCCCAACTCCCTATTGCTGACCTTTAAGAAGTGACCCGCAAATATATCGATGTCATCCTCCCTGTCTCTAAGAGGAGGTACATCTAAAGAGAATTCATTGAGACGATGAAATAAGTCCTCTCTGAAGCCTTTAGTTTTTACTTTTTCCCGAAGATCCTCATTGGAGGCCGCAATCAAACGAACATCCACTGGGATATCGCGCCCACCCCCTATTCTCTTAATACTGCGCTCCTGTATGGCGCGCAATAGTTTTATTTGAACCTCGTAACTGAGGTTACCGATCTCATCCAGAAACAAGGTCCCTCCATGAGCCAATTCGAAGTGACCTGCCTTGTCGTTAATAGCCCCGGTAAAAGAACCTTTAATATGTCCGAATAGCTCACTGGCAGCCAATTCATTGGAAAGTGCCCCGCAATCAAGCGCTACAAACGGCTGATCTTTGCGCTTACTCAATTGATGGATTATACGGGCCACATATTCTTTCCCAGTGCCGCTTTCACCATTTATCAAAACTGACATAGTGGTGGGCGCCACCAATTGGATATACTCCTGCAGCTTCTTGGACACTTTATTGGCCCCGGTGATATAATGGAAGTCAGGTTTTAGGGGTTCGGGAACCCCCTGATCTGCCGCCAGGGCGCTGCGGGTAATCATCAGTATCTCATCGGGATTTATGGGCTTGGTAACATATTCAAATGCACCAAGTTTAATGGCCTGTACGGCTGTTTTAATATCTCCATATCCCGTCATTAACACTACCGGCAAAGCCGGATTTTCTTCTTTTACGGTTTGCAAAAGATCAATGCCGGTCAAGTCGGGCAACCGCAAATCTGTGAGAATTAAATCATAGGAATCTTTTTTTACAGCAGCAAGGCATTCTTTGGCGGTGAGCGCTCTATTAGTTTCAAATCCGTTTTTTTCCAGGAATGTGGACAGCATCAGGCAAAATGCCGGATCATCATCAACGATCAATATCTTGGACATATCTTTTACAGTGAATAAGTTTAAAAAATGAGGGGATGTATCAATGAAACGCTCCCGAGGGGGTTTGCTTGTACGACCCGTTAAAAATCTGTTTCCTCTAATAATAAAAAAAATTCCCCACAAATGCGGGGAATTTCCGTAAGCACCAACTTACTCACTAACGTGCCAATAGAAATCAGCCAATTAGCCTATCCTTTAACTGTCCGTTTTGGATTGCAGATTGCCCTTGGCATCTGCCAACAATACGATCTTTTGATCTTCCTGCACTAAATGAAGTTCAAAAGTCTCCTCCGCAGGCCCTACTAGCTGATAGGCTTTTTCCACAGTCCAGACACTGTACTGCGATTCTTCTAAAGCTTTAGTCACAACTTCCGGAAGGTCCTGGGGATCAATCTGGCGTTTGTCATCCTGCTGGATTTGCTGGGGTTTCTGGATCTCCAAACTGGCATCAGGCAGTTCAACTACCGCCAATGCCAAAAAAAATACTAATAGTTTCATAGTGTTTATTTGATACAAAAATTAAAAAATGTAAGTATTGAATAGATAGAAGGGAAAAAAGCATACCAAAGATTTGCTCCATTCTTAAGTCTCTGATCTGGTTTTACTTAAGGATGTATCTGTGAACTGCTAAATAAATATACAGTGAGGCTATTGCCCACAGTGGGGTCCCGGCTCCACAACTATTGATATTGGGAAAGGATTCCTCCGGTAAGGCGCAGGAGTTGCGTGTCGGTCTGAATCAAATCAAATTTTGATTGCAGAAGGTTTAAAGAGATAAGCAAATAGTTCACCTGAATATCACGGTAATCAAAAGAATTAATGGTTCCATTCTTGTATCGCTCCTCCGCCAGATCCAGATTCAAGGCCGCCGTAGCCTGGTTTTCCACCGCAATGTTGAGCAATTTCACTCTGACATTGTAGCGGTCGTAGGCCGTAAGCAGATCATTATTCAATGAAAGAGTTAGATCTTCAGTCTCCAAATGACCCAAGGTTTCTTGTATGCGGGCATTTTTGATCTGCCGGGAAACACGCCCCCCATTGAACAGGGTAAACGCTAAGGTAAAACTGGCGAAATAGTTGGTAGTACGTGATTTGATGATCTCATCCGGCCCGGTTTCAGACCCAAAGTTAGCTTCGCTAAGGTCTTGCCAATTTTTGGTGTAAACATAGCCCAATCCAAGGTCCAGGGAGGGACTGCGAGCCGCTCTGTTTTGGCGGTAGGTGTTTCGCAGCAACTCCTGATTGACGAACTGGTTGCGCAAGTTGCTGTTATTCTCCGTCATCTTAGCATACAGATCCTGATAAACGTACAATTTGGCATCCCGGTCCAGATCCCCGGAAAGTTCAAAGTGTTGGCTAAGGTCTTCTGCCAAAAGCAAATTAAGATTGCGATGCGCATTCTGATAATTCAATTGCTGCAACACATAATTCGAAGAATCGGTCAGGTAGGCGTTTTTGTCTTGTAGGATATCGAAGGTAACGGCGCTTCCCAGGTTTTTACGGAGCAAAATATAGTTGTATCGATCCCGGGATAATATGAGTTGCTCCTCCAGTACTTTGGTCCGCTCCTGCTCCAGAATAGTGTTGTAGAAGGCTTCTATTATGGCTTGTACGGCATTTTCAATAACTATTACGGCGTTACCATCGCTTTGCTCTTGAAGCAGCTGTAGCCTCTCCTTGGCGATGCTCACGGCGAAACCATTGAATATGGTCCAATTGGCGGTAAGGGAAGGGCTTAGATCGTTGCTGCGCAATTGACCCTGTAAAAAAGATGCGGGGTTGTCGATATCCGTAACGTTGTTGTTCTGACCTACGTTGATATTGACGGATGGCCAGCGTCCGGCTTCTCCCCAGGTATTATTATTACGGGCTATTTCCTGATTGAGCCCTTCGATTCTGATCCCAAAATTATTGGACAGACCTAATTGGATGGCATCGGACAACGTCAATACCTCCTGTCCATTTGCCGACAGGGCGCTAACCAACAACAACGCCAATAACCACTGTCTTGTCATATCTAATTTAAACTTTGACTGTTTCTGTTTCACCATTGTCCTCACCGTCCAGCACCTCTACCGGATCATCAAACATATGTTCCTTCTGCAGGTCGATCACCACTCGTTCTACGCTGTCGGCATCCGGCTTTTTACCGGTCCACAGCCATTTGGCCGCCCTGCGAATATCATTAAAGATCACGATCATCACCGGGAAGAACATTAAAATGATAAAGGTTCCGATCAAGACACCGTAGGCAATGGATGCTGCCATGGGTATCAGAAATTGTGCCTGGAAGCTTTTCTCCAGCAGGAGCGGCATCAATCCCAATACAGTTGTAATGGAGGTGAGTACAATAGGCCTGAATCTGGCAATGCCGGCTTGATAAGAAGCTTCGTGCAGATGTTGCCCTTCTTTCAAATTTCGGTTGAATCTGTCAAGGAACACCACCGCATCATTAATGATTACCCCGGAAAGTGCCACCAAACCCCAGGCACTTAACAGGGAAATAGGAATACCCTGGATTCCGTGACCTAGCACCGCTCCTAACCAGGCCAGGGGAATCATGATCATCACCAGTACTGCCTGATAGAAGGACTTAAAAGCCAGGATGATGAGAATGAAAATTACCAGAAAGGCAATCCCAAAATAGGTGCCGATTTCGGCCTGGGCGCGGGAGCTCTCGCGAGATTGCCCACCCAAGTCGATCTTAACACCAGGATACTGGGCCAACAACCGGGGAATAATTTCGTTATTGACCTGCTCCAAAATAGGAGGTACTTCTGCATAGGGATCTACCAGGTCAGCATCTACCGTAACCGCCTTAATGGTGCGGTAATGTCGAATAGAGGAAACACCCCGCTCTATTTTATAGTTGATCAGCTCGTTGATAGGATACTCGGTATTGTTATTATAATTTTTGACTTTCATGCGCTCCAATTGGCCTATACTGACCCTCCCACTACCTGGATAGCGCACCCATACTTTTACTTCATCGCTGCCTTTTTGCAGACGTTGTACTTCCTCTCCAAAAAAGCCCTGACGGATCT
>JAOTYN010000365.1 GCA_029861825.1 Cyclobacteriaceae bacterium | reverse complement strand
GGATCGACATTCTCAAAGGAGCGGATGCCGCTCAATATGGTACCCGAGGAATGAGCGGGGTAGTAGTAATTACCACCAAGAAAGAATAAACAAAAACATAGACCAGTGGGTAGGCCTTTAGGGACTTGTACCCACTGGTAATTTCACATTCTACCTGAATGCCAATAGCTGCTCTCGAAAGGGCGGCTATTGGTATTTTTACGAAACCCATAAGTTATCGGGTTTCCAGACCCCCGTAAACTCACAAGCGGCCTCCACTTTACCCCTTCTATTTAGCCTTCAATTTACATGAAATCACCGCTGAAGGCATTATACAGCAAAAGCCTTTGCTTCCCAAGGGTTGGAAATCTATGCACATCAAGGGAATAGGGGTTGAAAATGAAGCATTTGATGTTGAGTAACCTTAGAATTGGTTATTTTTACATCGGGATCAGCTTACACCCTTATGACTACTAAATTATTACCAGCGGCATTTGTTGGAGCTTTACTATTGATGGCAGGATGCCAGCACGATCCAGCCTCCTATCAAGAATCAGCGCAAGATCCGGAGTTGTTTCATGAAACGGCGAAGCAGCTGACCGATGTAATCGTTTATGACATCTTTTCACCCCCGGTTGCCAGCCGGGTATATGCTTACCCCAGTATCGCAGCCTATGAGGTCATGGCGGTCAGCAATCCCGGTTACCGCAGTTTAAGCGCACAACTTCACGACTTAAAGGCTATTCCGGCACCGGAAGAAGGGCTCCAATACCTGGCGCCATTAGCTTCCCTGCAAGCCTATTTGAAAGTAGGAACGGCCCTGGTGTTTTCTGAAGATAAGATGGATGCCTATGCGGAAAAATTATATTCCAAGTACCGGGATATGGGGGTACCGAAAAAAGTAGTGGAGAACTCTATCGGTTACGGAAATGAGGTAGCGGATCACATTTTGGCGTGGGCCGACCAAGACAACTATAAACAATCGCGCACCTTTCCAAAATACTCCATCAATGAAGATCCCAAACGATGGCAGCCTACCCCTCCGGATTATATGGATGCCATCGAACCCCATTGGAACCAAATCCGCCCCTTTGTGATCGACTCCGCCACCCAGTTCGTACCGGTCCCTCCTACTCCCTTCGATATGGATGAAAGCAGCCTATTCTACCAAGAAGTTATCGAAGTGTATGAAGTGGGAAAAAACATTACCGAAGAACAGCAGGCAATTGCTCAATTTTGGGACTGCAATCCCTATGTGAGTCATCACCAAGGCCATGTGATGTTTGCCACTAAAAAGATCACTCCCGGCGGCCATTGGATTGGTATTACCGGTATTGCCTCCCGGCTGGCAGAAGCTGATTTTATGGAAACCGTGGAAGCGTATGCCCTTGTCTCTATTGCCTTGGCCGACGCGTTTATCAGCTGCTGGGATGAGAAATACCGTTCCGAACTCATTCGGCCAGAAACGGTGATCAACCAATATATCGACGAGGACTGGGTCCCTATCTTACAAACACCTCCCTTTCCTGAGTATACTAGTGGTCACAGTGTAATATCTGCCGCCGCCGCCACTGCTTTGACCAACCTGTTCGGTGAACCCTTCGAGTTCGAAGACACCACAGAATTGGAATACGGCTTGCCTTCCCGGACCTTTAGCAGTTTTTTTGAGGCCAGTGAAGAGGCTGCCATTAGCAGGCTTTATGGCGGTATTCACTACATGCCCGCCTGCCGTAACGGAGTGGACCAAGGTAAGGCACTAGGCGCGTTTGTAATGTCCAAAATCCAAACCGATAATTCTCTTTCACAGCAATGAAAAAACCAATTTTTGTCCAATTCTGGGGTAGTTTACTATTAGTAGTAGTATTAGTAGCCTATAATTCCTGCCAGAGACCTGCTCCTACAGAAGAAGCCATTCCCTTTGTTTCTCAAAACTTAAAACCGGAGAAGGATCTTCAACCGTTGTTTCACGAGGTGCAGATGGCTGGATATTTTCCGGATTCTAAGACCTTTGTGGACGCCAAACCCCTGGCAGATCCCCAATTCATACTGGAAGTATACCAGGCCCGTAAGGAGGATGGTACTTTAGACTTGAGAACATTCTTAGAGGAGTTTTTCGATGTCCCTTCCCCAGAATTCTCTGATAATGTAACCCAATCGGAGGCCATGATACCACACCTACATAACCTGTGGTCGGAACTGACCCGTCAGGCCGATGCTACCTCAAACTCCGGCAGCTTATTACCATTACCATATCCCTATGTGGTCCCAGGTGGTCGTTTCCGGGAAGTTTACTACTGGGACAGTTACTTCACCATGTTGGGACTTTTGAAAAGCAATCAGGACTCCCTGACCATTAGTATGATCAAGAATTTCGCTCATCTGATTGATGAGAACGGCTTTATTCCCAATGGCAACCGCACCTACTATCTGGGTCGTTCACAGCCGCCGTTTTTTAGTCTAATGGTCATGCTGTGGGCGCAACACCTGGGCGATGAACGTCAAATATTGAATTTCCTTCCTCAAATGAAGAAAGAATACGCCTTTTGGATGGAAGGGCAAGAGGAGCTTACCGCAGATAATCCGGCGATGAAGCGGGTGGTCAGGTTGGAGGATGGTACCATACTAAATCGGTATTGGGACAATTATGCCGAACCGCGTCCTGAATCGTATAAGGAAGACTTTGAACTTGCCGAGCACTACCCGGAATCACAGCGTGAGCAGGTTTATCGCGACCTCAGGGCGGGTGCGGAATCAGGGTGGGACTACAGCAGCCGTTGGTTTAGTGACGGCGCTACCCTGGACAGTATCATTACCACTTCTATAGCCCCGGTCGACCTGAACTGCTTGCTTTATTTTATGGAATCTTCCATTGCCTCACTGAGCATAGTTGATGGTGATAGCAGCACAGCTAATGGTTTTCAGCAAAAGGCCCTCAAGCGGGCAAGCGCCATTAAGCAGTACTTTTGGGATGACCATAGCGGTTATTTCTCCGACCTGAATTGGAAGGAAGAGCAGACCACTATGGAGTTCTCCGCGGCCGGTATGATGCCCTTATATGTCGAAATTGCCACAGGGCCACAAGCCCAGCAAAGCACGTTGTATCTAAAGAATAACTTGCTGTTTCCGGGGGGAGTGGTCAGCACCAACAAAGAAACCGGTCAACAATGGGACTACCCCAATGGGTGGGCCCCGCAACAGTGGATTGCGATTCAAGGGCTGCGTAACTACCAACAAAATGAACTGGCCCAGGATATCAGTCAACGTTGGCTGGCCATCACTGAACGCGTTTACAACAACACCGGTAAGATGATGGAGAAGTACAATGTAGTGGATCTGAGCCTGGACGCTGGTGGCGGAGAATATCCTACCCAAGACGGCTTCGGTTGGACCAATGGAGTAACCTTGGCATTGACTCCCGAAACTCCGTAGCTGTTGCTTACAATTGGTGGCCCGCTCCGCACTTTCCACAAGTTACCTGGTAAAAACATATTTTTGGACGAAAACTTTCTCCTCTCGCTAATCACCAGGGTCGTCTGATAAGGGAGACTGATACCATAGAACTGTAGATTAAAAAGCATCAGAGTCCTCAAGAGTAACTCTGATGAGGAATTCCTCGGCTGGGATGTTGGGTATTCGATGTCGGATTTCGGATGTAGAGGTTCGGTGTTCGGTGTTGGATTTTCTATGTTCGGCTGCCTATCTCCGGGTCAAAATCCCCCGGGGGGTAGCCCCCTCACCCCCGTTTTTAATTTAAACACTAAGAGTGTCAGAATTTGAGATCCGTGAAAAATAAATTTTCCGATCCCTTCATCATATAAATCGCCTGTCTCTCAGCCAGAGAAGACGTTTATCACCTTAGATCAGGTCATTGATCTCAAACTTTCTCGAAATTTTAAGGAATAGTACAAAGGGATGCTTTTATTTAGCTTAATAAATATAAAACTAGGTTTATATCTCTATGAAACTTCTTATCATTCTTTCGCTTTTACTAACCATTAATACCCTCCATTCCCAAGATCTCTACATAAAGAATGTGCGCATTTTCGATGGTAACAATGAACGTATTATTGATGGATCTGCTATCAAAATCAAAGGAAGGACCATTGAGTGGATGGGAAAACAACCCGCGGAGGACCCGGATGGGTATGAGGTGATCGACGGTCTTGGTTATTATCTAATGCCTGGAATGATTGATGCGCATACCCATATCAACACCTTAGAGGGCGCAGAAAGAGCATTGCACTCCGGAGTAACCACCGTGAGGTCGGCAAGTACCAAAGGCTATCAGGATGTCTCGCTGGGGAACCTATCTCGCAAAGGACTCATACCAGGACCTGACTTTGTTAGCGCCGGTATATATGTAACCCCCAATCTCGGCGAAACCGTACTGGCCGACCCCCGGTTAAGTTCCCTGATTGAAGGAGTACACACCGAAGAAATGTTACGACTACTGGTTAAAATTAATGCTGATCGCGGTGCTA
>JAOTYN010000030.1 GCA_029861825.1 Cyclobacteriaceae bacterium | reverse complement strand
GTGATCGATATGCACTCCCATGCCTATGCTTCTTCATCAGCAGAAATAGACCAATGGGTGGCCAATATGGATCATTGCGGCATCGAAAAGACCATCTTGCTGACGGGGGCCACCGGCGATAGGTTTGACAGCCTCTATGCCGTTTATTCCCCATACGGCGACCGCTTCGAACTGTGGTGCGGATTTGATTATACCGGCTACCAGCAGCCAGGGTGGTCGGAGAAAGCGGTGAAAGAACTTGAGCGCTGTTATAAAGTAGGCGCCCGGGGTGTAGGTGAACTGGGCGACAAAGGCACAGGGCTAAAAAACTCTTATCCCACCATCGGTTATGGTCTGCACATTGACGACCCCCGGTTACAACCACTGATCCGCAGGTGCGGTGAACTGGGCATGCCCATTAATCTTCATGTAGCTGACCCTTATTGGATGTATCTGCCCATGGATGCCCGTAATGACGGACTAATGAATGCCTACAAATGGAGAATCGATAGTACCAAGAAAGATGTTTTAGGACATGCAGCTTTGGTCCAAACGCTGGAAAATGTAGTAAGGGATAATCCCGGCACTACCATCATTGCCTGTCATCTGGCCAACTGCAGCCATGACCTCAGCATCTTGGGTAGACTATTGGATCGATACCCGAATCTATATGCGGATATTGGCGCCCGCTTTGCGGAAGTGGCTCCTGTGCCCAGATACACCCGAGCTTTTCTTGAAAAATACAGCCATAAAATCGTGTATGGTACGGATATGGGTTTCAACAAAAAAATGTATGGCATCACCTTCCGCATCCTGGAATCTGCCGATGAACATTTTTATGAAACCGATCAATTTAGTTATCACTGGCCCCTGAACGGTCTGGATCTGAGCGATGAGGCTTTGAGAAAGCTATATCATTTGAATGCTAGAGAGATCCTGGATTAGGGACTTAAGACCTCGCTGCCCGGGCAGAAAGCGGGATTCCTGAGATCTTTGAACAAATTTGCAGGGTAAATTTGTATTTTCAAGGTATTAGATCATTGAAGTGAGATTACCATTAAAGTGATGAAGTAATGAAACCATTAGCCTTAAGTCTATTAATAATGATATTGGCGGGTGCGGCCACTTTCGCCCAAGAAAAAAGCTCTTATGAAATTGACTTTACTGATCCCAAGAGTGTGGTCAACGCCATTTTTTATGCTGCAAAATCTAAAAACCTTGCTATCCTGGAAACTTTGTGCGACCCTTCGGGGGTTAGCGATGGCGACACCTGGACCCTGTGCTCCATGTCCGAAATTGCCAGACAAACCGGAGTTGACCGCTCAGAATCATCCGCTGATCCCATAAAGGAGTTTGTCAGTATGTTTGCAGTGGGAAAAATAACCGGAGATGTGTCCTATGAGGCACAACAAGGCACGGAATATGCCAATGTCCCCTTCTGGTTCAATCATCCCGGGGGTGAGGGCCGCAGCAATGAATCTATGACTTTGGTCAAAAGAGGCAAAAACTGGTACTTGTCAAGCTTTTAATCTCAACTTAATCCGATAAAGCGGCTTCCACTAAGCTCTTATCTCCGGTCATTTCCCAGTAAATGAGCGAAACAGGTATCACCCCTTTACTGTTGAACTCATCAAAGAACTCTTTCAGTTTAAAATCGCTCTCTCTTTGCTGAGCATACCTAGCCAACAGTCTTTCGATCTCGATCTTACCGATCACATAACTGGTACCATAGGCTGGTTGCCGCAAGTAAAAGTGTTCCTCCCATTGAATGGTGGCTCCCTCTGCCGGTAGTAAGCCCCATGGCGTCCACTTCGAGGCAAACTTAGTGGACTCACTGTGATCCATTTCCAAACCATGCTGATAAAGGGCTCCCATAGCCCTGGCTGCCCGCTGAGCCAGCATTACCCACACCAGTTCGCGCCCCCGTGGACGGCCCTCATAGAGGCCCAGGTGTAGTAGCATTTCCTCCACGCCAGTAGCCATGCCTTCAGCCCTTCCGTCAAACAGGTTATAGCGCAGGGGCGTGCTTCTGATGATGCTGGGATGAGGTTCTTCCCGCATGCGAGCCAGGTCCAGCCAATGGTAGTGATGAGCCCGCATGGTCATTGGATCCCGGTAGATCACCTCCTGGAAAAATCCTCTTAAGCCAGTGGCCGGTTCAAAACTACCGGTGCGTTCTCGCATTGCCGGGTCCATGTAATCGGTCAGGGTCAAAATCTCTTCATCATCCAGAAATTTCATAAAGTCGTCAATGGCTTCATTCACCACCCTATCATAATTCTCGGCATCATCAATCTTACTCCATGTAGGAAGGTTACGGTTTTGGTTTTCTTCCAGTCGTAAGGAGCTATGTGAACGTATCAACTCCCTTTCTACTAGGGAGAGTTCCTGCTCCCAGCTGTAAGGCAATAGATGGACTTTTTTCAGATTCCAGGTATAATTTTCTTTACCGACTCCTGAAGCACCGTCCTTATCGGTACTATTATCCGCTATCCATTGAGCAAAATCGTCGGAAGCAGCTTTAAGTTCTCTGGCTGCCTGGGCCAGATCCGGGTGCTGATCCTGCTGTCCGTCCGCGAATGCTTGCAGGTCCTCACTTTGGGCTCGGAAACTTCTTTCACTTAACACCCATAGGTCCCGGGCATTACCTGTAAGAGTTTTCTTGGCCTGTTCCCATAAAGCAGGGCCTTTTCTAAGTTGGGCGGCGATCTGAGCAGCGTCCTCTGATGAAAGCGGTTTTTCATAATAGTCATACTCCACCCCGCCATAAGCATTGGGTCCCTCCCGCTCCGGCACATCGGTGGGGTAGGAAAAGAACCACAGATAAAAAGCCGGATCCTGCTGCCAGGGTTTTTTAACGCGATGGGCAAAGTCCAGTCCGTTCATCTCCGCCCAGACCAGATACCAGTCAACCTGATGTGCTATGGACCAATTGGTGGTGTCGAAGGCTTGAAGCCGGTCTTTCCATTTTGTTAACTCATGGTACTGCTGATCCATGGACTCTTTACGGTAATCCGGAATACCGTCAACTGCAGGCGGGACCAAGAATTTCCTCCAATCCAGGAAGAATTCTTGCAGTTGCTGATGTGTAGTGAACTCTGTTTTTTCTCGCGGTTTAGCTTGTTCCTCAATCGAGTCCTTAGAGGTGCATTGAACTAAAATTGAAATGCATATGATGATGCCAATGTAACCTAATTTCATAGAATAAGATTTTGGTAACTGGTCCCGGAGCCCCTAGCCCATCGGACATGTCCAGAATTCGTCTCTCGTAATAATTCCCGCCGGATGGCGGACACGCGTCTTTCGTAATTCGTAATTCGTCTATGGTGATTTATCCTCACATCTTCCATCCACCCCTCACCTTCTCTTGAATATACTTATCGGCCTTGGGTATCCCCACTGCTTTCATATTTTCTGCATCCCAATAGATCTTCTGTCCACCCAAGCGCAAAGAAAGCACACCCAACAAAGTGATCTCTGTCAAATGCGCCCCATATTTAAAATGCGAGCTTGCCTTAGGCCCATCTTTAATGGCATCAATCCAGTCGCGATGGTGACCGTTGGTAGGGGGCAAGGTAGGTTTCAATTCTTTAACGGTGGCTTCCAGGCGCTCAGGATACAATTTGGGTGCCTGACCGCGGCCTTCATAGACCATGATCCCTTTTTCCCCTACATAGAGCGCTCCCCGGCTGCTCAAGTCTTTATTGTCCGGTAATAACTCCGGCCGAGGTGGCCGCAAGCCTCCTGAATACCAGGTAAGTTTAAGAGGATCATTCCTGTCGGTGGCCGGAAAATGGTAATACCCGATCTCACCATAAGGAGTAATATGTTCATTACTAAAGCCGGCGGGAAACATCTCCACGGTCTCCGGCAAGGGCAGCTCCAGGCCCCAAACCGCTGCATCAAGATCATGGCAGCCAAAGTCTCCCATAGCACCGCAACCAAAATCCCAGAAATCTCTCCAGGTAACGGGGACATAGGCCTCATGAAAATCGCGCTTAGTCCTGGGGCCTAACCACAGATCCCAATCCAGTCCATGGGGTAATGGTGTGGTACCTTCGGGCACCCCTTTCAAACCGGGGATCCAGCGGGTTGCTGTCACCCAGGCATGCGCTTCGGTTATATTTCCCAGTACACCTGCCCGCAGATATTCTACTGTCTGACGAATACCCACCGAGCTGTGCTGTTGATTGCCCATTTGGGTGGCCAGCCCAGACTCACTGGCGACTTTCTTTACTTCGCGAGCTTCCCAAATATTGTGGGTCAAGGGTTTTTCGCAGTAAACATGCTTGCCGGCGCTAAAAGACTGTAAACAAATATAGGCGTGAGTATGATCGGGGGTGGCACAAAGTACCGCATCCAGGGATGGCTCTTTCTCCAGCATTTCCCGAAAGTCCAGGTACTCCGCAACCTTGAAATTCGCTGATCGCCCCTGATAGTGATCTTCTATTCTCTTTTTAACGGGCCCGCGGCCGGCAGTGGTACTATAATAAAAATTGGCCAAGTCCCAGTATTCCGCAGGATCGGCCATGGCGGTGACCTGCACATCGTCCAATTTAAAAAGCTCTTTCAGGTTGTTGTTACCCCGGCCACCAGCTCCTACCAAGGCCACATTCACTTTATCACTAGGAGCAATAAAGCCCCGGCCGCCCAGCACATGACGGGGTACAATGGTAATAGCAGATGCGGCCACGGCGGTTTTCTTGAGAAAATTCCTACGGGAGTTTTTAAGTGTTTTCATAAGATAGTATCAGCACGTCTTACGGAAATACGGAAATCTTGCGGTTAAGGTCAAGTGCAAATCCATATTCAGGATCAAATTCAAAGATAGATTCATTCACAATCCCCTCTGGATATTTAACTTTGGCCTTTCGTAATTGGTATTTCGTCATTAGTTTTATGCTATCTCAACCATGCCCCGAATCATCAAATATCTAATTCTTGCCTTTTTTATGGCCTTAAACCTATTTATCCGTGCCCAAAAGCACATCAACTACCACGAAGACAAGGTACCCCAATTTGAACTTCCCGATCCCTTAGTGATGCAGGATGGAACTCCGGTGTCCTCCATGGAGCAATGGACCCGTCATCGACGGGGGGAGATCATAGATCTGTTCGAAGAGCACGTTTATGGAGCCCGACCCGGTGAAATAGCTTTGTCATCGTATCAAGTAATGGAAGAGGATCAAAAAGCCCTGGGTGGTAAAGCCCTGCGCAAACAAATTAAACTGGTCTTTAAAAAAGGGGACCATTATTTGGAGGCCTTGGTGCTCATGTATTTGCCTCACCAAGTTGACCATGCTCCGCTTTTTTTGGGGCTTAATTTTTTCGGAAATCACACTGTAATTGATGATCCTCAGGTAATGCTCACCTCATCCTGGATGCGCAACAATTTCAATATGGGGATCAAGGAGCATAAGGCTACCGACGATTCACGAGGCCAGCTGTCACATCGATGGGCCATCGACCGTATTATTGATTCCGGTTTTGGCGTGGTCACCATGTATTGCGGGGATATCGACCCCGACCGCGATGATTTCAACGACGGCATTCACCCCTTTCTTTACCGAGAAGGTCAGACTCATCCCCAACCAAATGAGTGGGGCACACTGGCCGCCTGGTCCTGGGGACTGAGCCGGGCATTGGATTATTTAAAGGAAGATCCTCACACCAGTGATTCTAAGGTAATCGCCATGGGCCACTCCCGGTTGGGCAAGTCAGCGCTTTGGGCAGGGGCCCAGGACACCCGCTTCCATGGGGTGATCTCTAACGATTCCGGGTGTGGCGGAGCAGCCCTGTCAAAGCGCAAGTTTGGTGAGAATGCCAAAGCCATCAATGCCAATTTCCCTCACTGGTTTTGTGACAATTTTAAAAACTACAATGGCAAAGAAGAGGAGCTGCCACTCGATCAGCATATGTTAATGGCCCTTATCGCTCCTCGCCCTTTGTATATTGCCAGCGCGGAAAAAGATATTTGGGCCGATCCCAAAGGAGAATTTCTATCAGGAGTGCATGCCACCGTAGTTTATAAGTTTTTTGGCATGGAAGGATTAAGCGGTTCGGAGTTGCCGCCGGTCGACCAGCCCATTCACCATAGGGTTGGTTATCACATTCGCAGTGGAAAGCATGAGGTCACCGACTATGATTGGGAGCAGTATATTTTGTGGGCGCAGAAGGTGCTTGACTTAGAGTAAAAATTGCCCGTAAAGAGCTGTACACGGAGGCCCGCCAAGTAGACAGGGAAGTTGCACAACGAATTCAGATTATTAAAATCTGCATTTAATCATTAAATTCTACCCGACATCCTATAAAAGTCTCTGAACTATGTCTTTATCAAGAAACCTTCTTATCGTTTCATTCCTAGTCTACAGTACTTTGGGCTGCTCCAAGCCAGAACCCGCCGCTGAATCGGTTCCCAATGAATTAACGGATTCTACCTTCAGTTACCAGTCCTCCAGCCCTAAGGGCACCGACCTGGCTATATCCCGTAAGCAGTATACAGATAAACTTTACGGCTTCTGGCTGGCACAGTGTATTGCCAACTGGACCGGCTTGATTACGGAAATGGATAAGATCGGCGGTGAAGGTAAAGACGGCAAAGCCGCGGGGTTTTATACCCGCGAAAATTGGGGTGGACCGGATCACCCTAATTTATGGCAAATTGAATCCTTAGACGAGATCAGCCGGAATATTGACTTCGTGTTTAAAGATGAAGACGAGATTTGGGGCGCCGATGATGATACTGATATTGAATACATTTATCAGCATATCATGTGGCAGACCGATAACGGAAAACTCACCGGTGAACAAATACGGAACGGCTGGCTCACCCATATCTATTCCGATGAGAATACCCCTTTTAAGGACGATAATGGCGAGCCTCAGAATTTTTTGTGGGTCTCCAATCAGTCCGCTCATGATCTCATGCTACAAGGGAAAGTACCCCCGGAAACCAGTGACCCAGAACTGAATCCCAATTACGAGATGATCGATGCCCAGTTGACCACAGAAATATTTGGGCTTTTTGCGCCGGGACGGCCGGATGTGGCACTAGACATCGCTCGCTTACCCATACAGACCACTGCGCGATACGAAGCCCAGTGGATAGCTGAGTTTTATGTGATCATGCATTCATTGGCTTCGGTTACGGATGAAGAAAAGAGTATGAAGGACCAGGTATTTTGGCTGGCCCAGCAAGCAAGAAAACATTTGCCAGACACTTCCTATTCCGCAAAAATGTATGATTTTGTTAAAACACAGTATGATTCCGAAGTACCCTGGGAAGCTGCCCGGGACGCCTTGCATGAAAAATACCAGGTACGTCAGGAAGACGGCTATGAGTGGAGCACCAAGGAGGAGGCCTGCAACGGGTGTTTTGCTGCGGGCATCAACTTTGGAGCCGGTATGGTGAGTTTATTCTATGGCGAAGGCGATATAAAAGAAACCATCAAGATCGGTGCCTTAGCCGGCTGGGATTCCGACAACCCCACCGCCACCTGGGGTGGGTTGCTGGGTTTTATGTTAGGTAAAGCAGGGGTAGAACAGGCTTTCGGCCGTACCTTCTCCAACCGCTTTGATATTCATCGAACCCGGGGTGGATTTGATAAGCCTATTGATGATTTTTGGAAAATGTCTCAGAAGGGAGTATATGTGGTGGACCGGGTGGTACAGGGACAAATGAACGGTAATGTGCTCTTGGAAGAAGACTCTTGGCTGATCCCCAATGCTATAGAAATGCTAGAGTGAGTTGGTGATTTATTATTTTCCATTGATGATGGTTAAGTTGGACAAAGGGACACAAAGGGACACAAAGAAGACACAGAGGGGCACAGAGGGGCATAGAGAAGGACCACAAAGATTGTAGATAACAAGCTCAGTTACCGGATCCATGTCCCCCTCTGAGAGGGGGTTAGGGGGAGGAACCTCTGAGAGGGGGTTAGGGGGAGGAAAAATTCCTAGATCAGCTAAAGATCTCCTGCACCACCTTACCACTGACATCAGTTAACCGGAAATCCCTAGATTGAAAGCGATACGTGAGTTTTTCATGATCCATTCCCAAAGCGTGAAGCACTGTAGCCTGCAGATCGTGAATGTGTACCCGGTCCTTGATCCCGTGATACCCTATAATATCTGTTTCACCATGAGTGATGCCTCCCTTCACTCCCCCTCCTGCCATCCACATGGTGTATGCATCCGTATGGTGATCGCGGCCCTCAAAAGGGGTATCCACTCCTACCCGGTTTTCCTGCATGGGAGTGCGTCCGAATTCCGCTCCCCATACCACCAGTGTATCTTCCAGCAGGCCTCGCTGTTTAAGATCCTGGATCAGGGCGGTCATAGGTTGATCGATTTCCCTGCATCGATCAACGAACCCATTGTTTAGCCCATTTTGAATATTATCCCCGTGGGTATCCCATCCCCAATGGAACAGTTGGATGAAGCGTACACCCCGCTCAGCCAGTCGCCGGGCCAACAAGCAATTATTCGCAAAGGAAGTGGTGCCCGGTTCGGTCCCGTACATTTCGTGTATATAAGCGGGTTCTTTGCTGATATCAGTAGCTTCCGGTACGGATACTTGCATTTTAAAGGCCATCTCATATTGAGCAATTCGGGTGAGGATCTCCGGATCCTTGAATTCCCGGTACTGCTGTTGATTGATCTTGTTTATGGCTTCTATGGATTTTCCTCGTAAATCGCGGCCCATGCCGGCAGGGTTGGAAACATAAAGCACAGGATCACCTTGAGAACGGCATTGCACACCCTGGTATAGGGTAGGCAGAAACCCGCTGCCCCACACGCTCTTACCAGCGCTGGGAGTATTGCCACCGGATACCAGTACCATGTAACCGGGCAGGTTTTCATTTTCCGAACCCAGCCCATAGGTAACCCAGGAGCCCATAGAAGGTCTTCCTAGACGGGGGCTTCCGGAATGCAAGAATAGTTGAGCAGGGGCATGATTGAACTGGTCGGTGTGTACGGCTTTCAAAAAACACACATCATCTGCTACGGCACTAAAATGAGGTAGTCGGTGGGATATCCAGGCGCGACTTTCACCGTGTTGGCTGAATTTAGCCTGAGGCCCTAGCATTTTAGGAACTCCTGAAATAAAGGCAAATTTCTTATCCTCCAACAGTGAAGGGGGGCAAGGTTTACCATGCAACTTTTGCAACTCCGGTTTGTAGTCAAACAACTCCAGCTGTGAGGGAGCTCCCGCCATATGCAGGAAAATTACCCGCTTAGCCCGGGGGGCGAAATGAGCAGCATTACCTAATACTTCGGAAAGCAAGGGAGCCTTATCCGCTGATGGTTCCCAGGAACTGCAACCCAGTAAACCACCCAAGGCCATGCCGCCCAATCCTGTGGTGCACTGTTTTAAAAAGTGCCGCCGGGTGGTTAACATTCCTGCTTTGTATTGTAGCTCTTGAGATAGCTTCATAATCATTCCTTCATTATAAATCCATCAAGGTTTAAAATAGCGTTAGCTACTACCATCATGGGGTCATCAATCCTTTCTCCCGGCCGCCAGGTCACCGGTTGAATTGCTGTTCCTAGTTCTTCCGCGGCCTCTGTATACAGTTGTTTGAGAATGTCTATGGTTTCCTGAGAAGGTTCTCCCACCAAAGCCAGTTGATATCCCTGGCGAATGGCCGCCTCCAGGTCTTGTTCCAGTGGCTTGAGGCGTTGTGCCAAGGCAGCTGCCGCTTCCACATATACGGGATCGTTGAGGGTGACCAAAGCCTGTAACGGGGTATTGGTTCTAATACGTCGAGAAACACAGAATTCTCTACTGGGGCTGTCAAAACTGACCATACTGGGGTAAGGCGAAGTCCTCTTCCAATAGGTATATAGTCCCCTGCGATATTTGTCTTCCGGCTTAGTTTCCCATTGCTGAGCATTGTAGATCACTTGCCAGATTCCTTGCGGTTGGGGGGGCATAACACTGCGCCCCCCAATGGTGCCGTCCAGCAGCCCGCTGACCGCTAATGCCTGATCGCGGATCTGCTCGGCCGTCAGCCGGAATCTGGCCCCTCTTGACAACAGGCGGTTGTAAGGATCTATTTGAAGTTTCTTCTCCGTTACCCTTGATGATTGCTGGTAGCTGGCTGTCATTAATATCTCTTTCAAGAAGCTTTTAATACTCCATTGATGCTCATTCATTAGTCGTAACGCCAGGAAATCCAGTAGTCCGGAATGACTGGCAGGCTCGGCTTGAGTACCGAAGTCCTCCACTGTTAGCACGATACCGGTGCCGAAAAGCTGCTCCCAAAGTCTGTTTACCATCACTCTTGCCGTCAAGGGGTTATCCGGACCTGTCAGCCATTGTGCCAAGGCCAGACGATCACCGCCGATCGCTGTTCCTCTTGATAGGGTGGCTGGTAGTTGCGATGTAACGGTATCGGTGGGGGTAAGCCAACTACCGCGATCAAATACCTGGGTTATTCTGGTGAATCCTGGGGTTTTGGCCTTCATAATCGGGGTGAGGTCGGCCTTGGTTCTAAGCTCCCATAGTTCGTTCTGATAATCTCGCAATTGCTTGGATGGTGGCTCCTCAAATTCCAGCAGGATCTCTTTTATGGTTACCAGGCCATCAGGAGCTTTGGCGGTGGTATTGATCAGTTCGAAAACCAGATGGTGTTTACCGGTAGGTATTTGATTCCTAAGCTTAAAACTTTCACGAGTAAAGGTTTGCTCCCATACATGCTCAGCTTGCCGGGTAGTGTAGGGAAAATCCACTTGCTGCAGCAGGAGCCCATCTAACTGGTCCAGATATACTTTTATGCGAGCATCGGTCCCTCTGGTAGCATAGTAGTAGTTAATAGCCTGCAGACCCTCAAGTTCAATGTTGTTGAACGTAAAATACAATCTTCTATTCAACCCTTCGCTTAAGTTGATCACCTGATTGTTGACAGAGCCATCGGTATTGATCTGCACGTGCTGGAAATCATCACAGAGCTGCGGTATTAATGTGGGAAACAAGGCTTCTTTAAATTTATCCCCTAAGCTTTGATTTTGGGTTAGGTTTTTATCAATCTCCGGCTGCCGCATTCGATCAATGAACGCTACGATCTGCTCAATTCTCTGGGCATCCACAGGTTCCCAAGTTGCTAAGCCTGGCGCCAATGAAGAAAGATCAGCGTCTTGGGTATTGTTAAAATAGGCCATCAGATTATAATACTCCTCATGCTTAAAGGGGTCATAAGGATGGCTATGACATTGTACACAAGCGATGGAGGTAGACTGCCAGACCTCGAAGGTGGTATTCAAACGGTCCATAACCGATGCCAGTCTAAACTCCTCATCGATGGTACCTCCCTCGGTATTGGTCATGCTATTGCGATGGAAAGCCGTGGCGATCAATTGCTGACGAGTGGGATCCGGCAATAGATCGCCAGCTAGTTGCTCAACAGTAAACTGATCGAAGGGCATATCGCTATTAAAGGCCTGGATCACCCAATCGCGGAAGCGCCAGATATTACGATGGTTGTCGGCCTCATAGCCATTGGAATCTGCATAGCGGGCCAGGTCCAGCCACATGGAAGCCCATCGTTCCCCATAATGCTCAGAAGCCAATAAAGAATCTACGAGAGCTTCATAGTGCGTTGCAGTAGGTTCCTCTAAATATTGGGCTAACATCTTACCGGAAGGAGGTAACCCGGTCAAATCCAAACTTACTCTGCGGGCCAGCGTAGCGGGAAGGGCCTGAACTTCGGGATCCAGACCCGCCTCCTGCAGCTTTTGCAGGACAAACCGGTCCATATCACTTTGGGGCCATGATGAATTAAGCGAGGGTACTTGGGGTAACCCGGGGGGTACATAGGCCCAATGGTCTTCCCATTGAGCTCCCTGATCGATCCATTCCGCTATTAATTTGATCTCCTGGTCGTTCAGCGGAGGGGCGTCCTGTGGCATACGCTCCCCAGGATCTGTATGCACCAGTCTTTGGTACATTTCACTTTTTTTATGACTTCCAGGCACGATGGGACGCTTGCCTGACTCCGCGGGTGCGTAGGCTGTCTCCGGAAACAGCAAGCTAAAATCACCCAGCTGCCTAACTCCTCCATGGCATGCCAGGCAATTTTCGTTTAAGATAGGTCGGATATGTTGGTTAAAGCTTATCTCTTCTTTTTTGCAGGATAAAAAGCCTAAAACCAAAATCAGTATGCCAGTGCTACCGGCTAGGATATGTCGAAACTTTGCCATAATAAGCTAATTCAAATTACAAATATTAGGCAATAATTTGGTACGTGGCCCTCGCAATATTTCATAGAACAAAGTGCAAGCTCGAAATAAGCTATTAGCGGTCAATCCACAAGTGTGATTCCACTCAGTTTAAGACTTGGAAATTGGGATTTATTTGATTTTTGTTAATTGTGAATTGCACATTGTTACGGGCTAATTGTTAACTTGCATTATGGAGCAATTCGTGGTATCGGCGCGCAAATACAGACCGGCTTCTTTCGACAGTGTTATAGGTCAGGATCACATCACAAAAACCTTGCAGAATGCCATCGAGAAAAATCAACTGGCCCAGGCACTATTGTTTTGTGGACCCAGAGGAGTAGGAAAAACTACCTGTGCCCGCATATTGGCGCATACCATTAACGAATTTGACCAAACCCAGAAACTGGCGCAATCCATGAACATTTACGAATTGGATGCTGCCTCCAATAACTCTGTAGACGATATCCGCAATCTCATTGATCAGGTACGTTACCCGCCTCAATATGGCAAGTACAAGGTTTATATCATTGATGAGGTTCATATGTTGTCAAATGCAGCCTTCAATGCCTTCCTGAAAACCTTGGAAGAGCCCCCTTCTTATGCCATCTTTATTTTGGCCACTACGGAGAAACATAAAGTCATCCCTACCATTTTATCCCGGTGTCAGATTTACGATTTCAACCGCATCGGCATTGTCGATATGGTAGAACATCTGAAATTTGTAGCGAAAGAGGAAGGCGTTACTGCCGAGGAGGAAGCCCTGCACCTAATAGCCCAAAAGGCCGATGGCGCCCTGCGCGACGCCTTGTCGTTCTTTGATATGATTGTGACTTTCGCCTCCGACAATCAGGTTACTTTGGAGGCTACATTGCACAACCTGCATGTATTGGATTATGACTACTACTTCAAAATAACTGAATATCTGCTTCAAGAAAACACCTCCGATACCTTGCTAACCCTCGATGAGATCTTGGCCAAAGGGTTTGACAACCATAACTTCATCAATGGACTAAGCGAGCATTTCAGAAATCTGCTGGTGTGCCAGGATGCGGCCACTGTACAACTGATGGAGGTATCGGACAGCGTAAAGCAGCGCTATCTTCAGCAGTGTCAGCAGACCAGCAAATCGTTCTTGCTTACCGCCCTGAATATTGCCAACCAATGTGATCTCGGCTACAAAAGCAGCAAAAACTCCCGCTTGCACGTGGAAATAGCTTTGATGAAAATAGCACATTTGCCCTCAGCGATTCAGCTAGCGGCAGGAGAACCTAAAAAAAAAACCAAAATCCCTGATACATTACCAGTAGAACCTGTACCCGTACCACCAACTCCCACCACTTCAAACCTGGAATCTGATTCTCAACCTGCTACCCTCTCCTCTACGGGGTCACCAAAACAAGATGTTGTTGCCTCCCCACCAACAGCGGAAGAGGTGCACGTTGCTTCCGCCCCCAGCAAAGAAAATGGTCACCAGAGAGCCACCAGCAAGTTACCTGATCTGCAGGCTCTTAAAAGTAAAGTAGCCGGAACCTCAATTGAAGCCAAAGAGGAAACCTCCCACAAGCCTTCCCGCAATGAGGCCTTTACCCAGGAAGATCTTATGAAATACTGGAAGGAGTTCGCCGAAACCCGGCGAGAGGCCGGGAAGCAACAGGAATACTTGGTCTTAAGCCAAAAACCTGAATTTAAAGAGCCCGATACCCTCAAGATCAAGCTGAACAGTGCCGTACAAATCGATACTGTGGATTACTTAAAGTCCGATTTGATGCCCTTTTTAAGAGATAAAGTGCAAAACGATGGCATAAAATTGGAAGCAGAGCTTGAAATTGATGAAACAAAAGCCCTAATTTACACCCCAGCTGAGAAATTCCAGTACCTGGTCGAAAAACACCCGCCGCTTAAAACTCTTCAAGAAAGACTGGGCCTAGACCCTGATTTTTAATATTTTACGAAGTTTAAAATCCTTCTTAAGGAAGTCAAGGCTCTATTTTTAGCATTTTTTCAATAATCTAATTTTTGAGAATGAAACGATTAATTCTATTGACATGGTTAACCAGCTTTGCTTTTATTATTGCCAATGCCCAAACACTGGAGGAGTTAAAAGCCCAACGGGCTGCCAAAAAAGACACATTGGCTCGACTTGAAGGTGAAATAGGAGCTATACAGGGTCAAATTGACGCTTTACCGGGTTGGAAGGTAAGGGCATTTGGGACTATCGGAGTGAATCTGAGCAGGTTCAACGATTGGTTCTCCAAAGGGACGCCAAATTCCGCTGGGGGCAATATTGCCTTTGCGGTAAATGGCATTGCCAATCTTGATCAGGAGAAGTTTTTTTGGCGTAATTCTGCCACCGTGAACTTGGCATGGATAAGATTCGACGATAGAGACGATCCCGATGATGACAGCGACTTTGAAGAGGCCACCGACGTATTTAACATAAATTCTCTTTATGGCAGAAAGCTTTCTGATAATTGGGCAGCCTCAGGTCTCGTGGAATACCGCACCACCTTGTTGAGCAACTTCAACGATCCGGGTTATTTAGATCTTGGAGTAGGATTCACCTGGACACCGGCTACTGACCTGGTGGTGGTGATCCATCCGTTGAACTACAACATAGTGTTCTCCGATATGGACGCTGTTTTCGATTCATCACTGGGAGCTAAGATCATGGCTGATTACGCCCGCCAGCTTCCCGGGGGTGTTACATTTAAAACGAATTTTTCCACCTTCCAGAGTTATAAAAGTTCTGACTTGTCCAATTGGACCTGGACCAACTCCTTTGGCTATACTTTTTGGAAAGTGGTGGGTGTGGGATTTGAATTTGGGTTGAGAGGAAATAAGCAGGAGGCACTCAATTACGAGATCACCGAATTGGGCAATGAGGATGCCACCTTCGATACCATTGATAATCAATTGCAAAGCTATTGGATCCTGGGTCTTAGCTATTCCTTCTAGGTGTGATAACCTTATAACTAAAAAAGGTCTTCATTGCTGAAGACCTTTTTTTTATTTTTTGTTGATCCACTCAACATCAGGAAGCTTTGGTAATCCCAATTGATTTGATCTCTCCTAACTCTGATTCCGTAAGCGGTTTGGTGATAAATTTAATGACATGGTCATTATTCACAATTTTATCAATGTCTCGTTTGTTGTCTGAACTAGACAGAATAATGACTCGACACTTGTTTTTAACCAATTCCGCAAATTTCTCAAATTCATAGAGGAAAACAAAACCATCAACAATAGGCATATTGATATCCAAGAATATAAGATCCGGCAATTTCGACGGCTCATTTCTGTGGGCACCAATATATTCCAAGGCACTTTTACCTGAACTTTTAATAATTACATTTCGGGCAAATTTGGTGATTTCAATGATTCTCTTACTGATGAAGTTATCAGTTTCATTGTCATCCACCAACATGACCAGATCCAAACGATGCTCTTCCATCCTAAACTCTATTAATTGATCTGTGTTCCAAAAAAGATTTGTTTACTGGCGCTAAATACATTATTTCAAAGATACGGCATTTATTGTAGTGTCTTGCCGCTAAATACAAATCTATATTAGCCTGGTAATATTATCCCCCAATAATTAAAAAAAGCGGCCATTTGTATCCCTGCTAAGGGCGTTTTAACAGCTTTAACTCCTCGCCCACCGAGATGTTGAAATCCTTTTTGTTGTTCCATTTCATTACCTCCTTTATGGTAGCCTGATGATCCCGGGCAATCTGGTAAAGCGTTTCGCCGGGTTTTACCTGGTATACAATAAACTGATTATCAATAGATTGAATATTCTCGTTTTGATTCTCTTGCACTTTTTCAACTGGGTCTATGATCAATTCCTGACCAATTTTCAGATCAGTGGAATTGGAGAGTGCATTTATTTCCTGCAACTCTGAAACAGTGGTATTATAGGTTTGCGCTATGGAGTAGAGTGTTTCCCCCGTTTGAACTACATGTACCTTTTTCTGGGAATTTGCCACAATTTTACTTTTATCCACCCCTACAAAATTCACGGGTTCATCCAACTCAAACTCCTTTTCTTCCGTCAACACATGCTCCTTTACGGGGTTTTGGTCGGAGGCGTTTTCCAATGTCTCAGAAGTAGGTGCCTCCGGTTTAGCCTCAGCTATTTGACGCTTCACCGTATCAGCAGGAGCGCTTACCGGAGAAGTTCTGGGGTTATTCGGGAGGGTACTTGCCGAGCTGACCACTACCTTAGAAGTTTTGGGCTCCTTCTTAACCGGTTTTTCTTTTACGGCAGCCTGCTGATAAGCCACAGGTTCATCCGCAGGACGAATGAACCGCAGCCACAACACTCGTCCGGATTTTATCTGTTGACTCTTAGC
>JAOTYN010000364.1 GCA_029861825.1 Cyclobacteriaceae bacterium | reverse complement strand
TGAACCTGCTGGCTGAGTATACCACATTCCTATATAAAGGCCGACCCTGTCAACTTCTTTTTTGCAAGTATCAAAAGTTGTCTTTTTACTGCGTATATCTATTAATTTGAAAGGAATATTGATCTCTCCATTTGGTTGAATGGTTGCAACCGCGTGGGTATGTTTACCTCTATCGTTACCGGCTGAGGTAACAAATAAACCTTTGCCATCAGCAGCCCCGAATTTCTGGGTAAGCCACTCCTCCTGTTCCGTGAAACCATCGTGCGCTACAATGCTGCTGCCAATGCTGTAGTTGATCACCACTGGTTTATTTCCTAAATCCAACTCTGCAACCTTTAAAATAAAAGTTACAGCATCCTTGAATAATTGATCAAAAAGGATGTATGTCCCATTGGTCTCACCTGGTTCGGGGACCGTTTCCGGAAGGAACTTGAATAGATCCAATATTTTAACCACCACAATATCGGCTTTGGGAGCCACTCCAATATATTTGTGCGAAGAATTGGATTCACCTGGTTTGGGGGCCCTGCCATCCCCGGCCGCGATGGAGGCCACATGGGTTCCATGGCCTCCGCAATCTTTATGCTTGATGGTGGAAGTGTCAGCATTACCTTGCAAAACCGCATTGATCATGGTTTCGGTATATTCAGCACCATAGCGTTCACTGCCTTCCATGTACTGGGCTTGAGGACTTTGAACGGAATCATGAGGATCAATTCCCGGATCCCAGATACGTTTTATGCGGGTAGTTTTAGGGCTTTCGGTAGCTAGGAACACCGGGTGAGTCCAATCAATGCCGGTATCGATTATTCCAACTACTACTCCGTTTCCGGTCAACCCTGAGAATTGACCAGTGCCAGAATTAACTTGCCACACCTGCCCCGACCCTCGGGCATTAATTCCTACCACACTGGTATCCAACATGGTTTCCCCGGCCCTACCTACGCTTAAAGAAATCGCATTTTGGTGGCTGGCAATAGATTCTAGATCCGTAAGTCGCAAGCTACCCTGTACGGTATTGTCGTCTTTTATACTGGTTACCCTAAAACCGAGATCTTTAAGTGGCTGAATATCATTACTATATCGTAGTAAAACTGAGAGCCGACCGGTTCCTTGTACCACAGGATGCACTTTGGCTAGCCTGCTCTTGTTACCTTCTTTTACCGAACAGTGATTAGCGTATATAACCTGTAGCTCTATGTCGCACTTATTTAGAAAACCATCCATGTAACGGAACCATATAAAGGGTTACGGAATAATTGTATTCACCTAACCTAACTAAAAACCTGTGCCTTCACGGTGGATCGGAAGATCTCTCTTGGCAATTAAATGAATCAACTCAGACTTTCAGAAATGAGACTATTTCTGATTATTTGTCCTACTCCGTTATGGTGTGGCCCGGGCTAAAAAAGTACCGTAAGATTTGAATCCAGTGCTTTGGATGGGTACTGGCAGTGGAAACACGTGATGGGCGAATTTGGGAGCTGTATCCATAGCTGAATTTTGAGAATACCTCCAACTCCTGCTACCAACAATTTTAATTATAATATATTGATTATATGGTAAAATGCAAAGTTGTTTGGCATTAATGGAGTATTAGCAGGTTGATAATCTGATTTACTGACTTAAGTCTACGTCCCTGCATGTTTCAATAAATAAACAATTAATCCGCAGTAATTTCACCTTTCCTGTACTTGCATTTTAAAATTCCTACACTAAGCCCGTATCTCGGTCAGAGGTTTGCCCACATCCAACCGGCCAATACCCTGATCCGCGCCGATTTGATCGGAGATGAGTATTTGGTAGAAATAGAAGCAGAGGCTGAAATCGCTTAAATAGGAAAGCACCCTCATATGTCTTTGGCCTATTTTTCAACGAAAACTACTGGCGTAATCCTTTTTATGTTGGCATAAAAAATATTTAATTATGCTTGAATAGTAAATGCTCTCTGAATATTAAAATATGAAAACCATTATTGCTCCCATTGATTTCTCGGATGCATCGCACAATGCACTTTTATTTGCTGCGGAGTTGTCGAAAAGAACCTCTGCCCGCCTCATTGTGGTCCACATAGCACAGAAAGGTGATGACGGGATAGAGGTAAACAAAAAACTGGAATATGTTACCTCGAATTTGCATAAACTCTTCGGTTCAGATTTACCCTGCGAATCTGTGGCCATGCAGGGAAACCTTGTGGAGACGCTTAATGGATTGATCGGATTACATCAACCTGATCTCATTGTGATGGGTACCAAAGGAGCCAGTGGTTTGAAAAAAATTCTAATAGGGAGCAATACCGTTAAAGTATTAGCTAAGGTACGGGTGCCTGTTCTGATCATTCCGGAAGTGGCGAGGTTTGAAAAATTTCTTAAGGGCGGAAAAAACAGAGTGGTATTGGCCACAGACCTTTATGAATTGAACAATGACGATGCGCTGGACATTCTTAAGAAGATAGCGTTGCTAATGGAAGAGCCCAAAATAAGAGTGGTTAGTGTCAGGCCGAAAAAAAAGGATCTCGATGATCTAAAAAGGATGGAGCGAAACGCACTTGTTTCCCGTTTTACACCTGAGATACCAAGTGAATGGATTACGGTCTTCAGAAATAGTGTACTAGAAGGGATTAATTTATATCTCAACAAAAAGAAAGACACGGGGTTGATAGCGATGATTGCGCGGGATTCTGGGCACCTGATTCAAAAGCATTATACCAGGGAGATGGCTTCGCATACTGAACTCCCTTTATTGGTGATGCACGATGATAAAGATTGATTTGTTAATCAACTTGCATTTATTGTCACTGGAAGTCTTGACCCCTTCGAGAGGTAACACCCTTGTTTTTCATTGAATTAACCGTCCGTTCAATAAATTTACCTATCTTATAATATTACGTTACTGTTACGTTTGATAGGGATTAGCCTCTATCCGGATGTTTTCGCAAACCATGGCGCCTGCCACAGCGGATCGAAAAGTTGCAACATCAAGTTGAGCTAAATTAAATGACCACCTGTTCGGTGTCGATGGTCTCGCCCGATCTTTAAGAATGAGCTGATCCAGCCTGTCAAACTAATAATCATATTTGGTCGGAATGTCACCGCATGCAATCAATGTATACCTAAAATCAAAACCATGGAATTAAACGAAGAAAAATTAAACGAGTTGTTAGGCCAAGTAGTTACCGAAATGGGCGCAGCCGCCAATGGGCCTTTAATTTTATTAGGCGATAAACTGGGTCTTTTCAAGTGCCTGTCAGAATCAGGGCCTATGGATTCTACAGAACTGGCGGCTAAAACCAATACCGCCGAACGATATGTGCGCGAATGGTTATCAGCCCAGGCCGCATCGGGTTACATCACTTACGATGCCAACACCAAAAGCTTTTCCATGACCCCGGAACAAGCTGCGGTTTTTGGTGATAATGAAAGCCCGGTATTTATGACTGGGGCCTACTATGCCATTACTTCCGTATATAAGGACACCCCTAAAATTGAAAAGGCTTTTCAAACCGGTGACGGTGTAGCTTGGGGTGATCACGACACCTGCCTGTTTTGCGGCACTGAGAAGTTTTTCAGTCCTTCCTATGAAGCCAATTTGATTTCAACCTGGATCCCTTCGTTAACTGGAGTGGAAGAAAAATTAAAAAGTGGTGCCAAAGTCGCCGATATTGGTTGTGGTCATGCTGCGTCCACTATCATAATGGCCCGGGCATTTCCCAATTCCACATTTATTGGCTTTGACTATCATGACAAATCCATTGAACAGGCCAAAGCCAGGGCAGCAGAAGCCGGAGTCAATAATATTTCTTTCCAGGTAGCAACCGCCAAGGAGTTTCCGGGCACTGAATATGATCTGGTTACTTTCTTTGATTGTCTGCATGATATGGGCGATCCGGTGGGAGCTTGTGCCCACGTGAAAGATGTGCTAAAACCAGACGGTACCTGTATGATCGTAGAGCCTTTTGCAAATGATACTTTAGAGGGTAATTTGAATCCCGTGGGCAGGGCTTTTTACGCTTTTTCCACTACTATATGTACTCCATGTTCGTTGAATCAGGAAGTCGGCATGGCCCTGGGTGCCCAGGCCGGAGAGAAAAGATTGCAGGATGTGGCTACATCAGGTGGTTTTACCCACTTTAGAAAAGCCACCGAAACCCCCTTTAATCTTATTTTGGAGGCCCGGGCCTAGCGGTTCAACAGGAAGTAGGTTTGCACGCCATAGGCTGACAGGCAGGTATCCTTAGTAGGTATGGATTCAGTAAGCAGCATGGATCCGCGTTACAAACGTGGATCAGTGCAGGGGTGTGGGCTAATCTGCCATTTCATAATCTCAAAAAAATTCATCTTTCCAGCCAGACGGTCACCGACGCGCCAAAACCGCTAGGGTGACGGCTCGCGGCCAAAGCCTATGGCGACGGCCCGCAGGCAGGCGTCTTTGGTAATTATTATAAAACAAGCCCGCATGGATTGCTATCTCGGATTG